>NZ_JBEYFP010001492.1:0-1001 GCF_040634455.1 Kitasatospora sp. NPDC007106 | reverse complement strand
GTGCCCGCCGCCGTCGCCTGCGCGCTGCGCACCCGCCGCGACCGCCGGCTGGTGCTGGGCGCCTTCGTCGCCGCCGCCCTGGTCGAGGGCGCGGTCGGCGCGCAGCAGTACCTCACCCGCACCGGCGCCTCGTACGCCGGCCAACCGGTCCGGGCCGTCGGCACCTTCGGCGCCCTGGACATCATGGCGATGTCCACCGTGGTCAGCTTCGGACTGCTCGCCGCGCTCGCCCTGGCGCTCGGCGAACGCGGCCCCGGCGGCCGGCCCGCCCTGCGCCGGGCGCTGTACGCCGCGGCCGCGCTGCTGACCTTCCCGCTCGCCGTCTCCTTCAGTCGCGGCAGCTGGATCGCCTGCGCCGCGGCCGTCGCCGTGCTGATGCTGCGCGCCGACGCCCGGCTCGCCCTGCGCTGCGCGGTGATCGGCGCGGCCGCCGCGGTGGTGCTGGTCGGCGGACTCGGCCTCGGTGCCTCCGGCGTCGCCGAGCGGCTCGGCAGCATCGGCTCGGTGCAGGCCGCCCCCGACCAGTCGGTCAGCGACCGCTACGACCTGTGGGCGACCGCCGGACGGATCTGGCAGGACCACCCCGCCACCGGCGCCGGGCCCAAGGCCTTCCAGCAGCTGCGCGACGGCCACGCCCCGCTGCGGCTCTCCTCCGGCAGCGACGCCGAGGACGCCACGATCGGCTTCCAGCGCGAACCGCTGCTCTCACCGCACAACATGTACTTCCTGGTGCTCAGCGAGCAGGGACTGCTGGGCATCACCGCGTACGCCGCGCTCTTCCTCGCCCTGCTGACCGGCTGCCTGCGCCGGGCCCGCGGCGGCGCCCTGGCCGCGCTCGCCCTGCTGGTCTGGATCCTCGTCGACTTCCTCTACGCCGACATCGGCGGCACCACCACCGTGCTGACCTCGGTGGTGCTCGGCCTCGCGGCCCGGGCCGCCTTCCATCCGGCTGCCGGGGTCGCTGCCCCAGCCGTCGGCGTGGTCCCCGCGCGGGTGCCGAC
>NZ_JBEYFP010001491.1:0-1002 GCF_040634455.1 Kitasatospora sp. NPDC007106 | reverse complement strand
ACTTGCCATCCCCCCATGAGTGTTGCGCCATCCCATACACCTGTACGGGTGACCGACGCTACGGCCCGACGGGTGCTGTGCATGACCGGCGGGGGAAGGGCTGGCCGATAGTCGCCCAACCATGACCTGAACGTTCGTCAGCGCATGATGCCCGACAAGCAAGGGTCATGCGTATAAGGAATTTCAGGGTCCGGAAGGTGCGCCTGCGCCGTTTTTGAGCGGCGGCGTCACCGGCCATGGCCGGGCCCGAAACCCTCTGGCAGCGCGTGCCGGATGTGCTGGTGGTGGACATGGGGGTCAAAGGCGGTCCACTGCGTCAGAGCAACGTCCGCGGCCCGGCTGGGGGCGTGGACGGTGCAGTGCTGGCTGCGCCAGCGGAGCTGTTCGCCGTAGGGCTGGTGGCCGAGGTGGTAGACGGCCATGAGGGTGTCGGTGAGGTGGCTGGCGAGGTGCCCGGGGCTTGTGGGGGCGGGGTCGGCGGGGCGCAGGACCCAGCGGCCGGCCGGGGCTGGGTGTCGATCGTGTTCGTGTAGCGAGTGCGGCGCAGGGTCTGGGCGATGCAGCGGATGGTGCCGAGGGGGCCGGGGGCGAGGTAGTCGGTGTGGAGGAAGTGGACGACGGGGCGCTGCGGTGCACTCTCGCGGTCCGGGGCTGCGGGGCCGGGGGCTGCAGGGGGTGAAGTCGCGGTCGGTCAGGTGGCGGTTGTGCACGGCGAGTTGGCGGCGCAGGGTGTCGAGTTCGGATGTGGTGGGGCGGGTGGGGTCGATGGGTTGGCCGCCGGCGGTGGGGCGGGCGAGGCCGGCGGCGGTGTTCCAGCGGGCGTCGGCGGGGACATGGAGGGAGTTCGGCGGGGTGCAGGGTGCAGGGGGCGGTGGTCGGTGCGGTAGCACCGTTCGACGGGGGTTTCCGCAGGACCGGCAGGCGGCTCGAGTTGGGTCCGGATCGACGACGACCAGCACCGGTTCGGCGGCAGCGCCATCCCCATCATCGCCGGCGACCTCG
>NZ_JBEYFP010001490.1:0-1002 GCF_040634455.1 Kitasatospora sp. NPDC007106 | reverse complement strand
GCGGCCCCGGACGGCGGCCGGAAAACGCGACCGCCGGTGCCGCGCCGTGCGAGCGGCGGCACCGGCAGTCCGGTTTGGCGGTCCGGCCGACCCTCAACGACCGACCGCCGGTCCGTCACCGCACCTGAGTCGGGCCGCCGCAGCGTCGAGACGGCCGGACAGTGACTCAGCAGGTGTCGGAAGTTTTCTTCATCTGTCGAACTCATTCGACAGGAGTCTCGAGGGGTGGCTCGGGAACTCCGTGTCTGAGGAAATATTGCTTGTAGGTTTCCGCCGCGTCAATCCCTCGGACGCGTTCAAGTTGTGAAGGCACTCCGAATGGTCCCCCGTAGGCGGGCCGGGCTGCGGCGCAGGCCCGCACTCTCACCCGCACCGGTGACCCGGCCGCCCGCCGCGTCACCCGCGCGGGCTGCCCGCCGGCCGCACCCCCGGAGCTCCTCCCGCCCCCTGCGCGCCGGGCCCGTGCCGCCGTACGCGGCTGCGGCATCCGGCGTGCTGCCGCCGACAGGTTTGAAGCGCGTCCGATATGCCCGACCTGCGGTGCTGTGTTGTCGGTGATCGATGCCCAGTCGTGACCGAGGCCACGGCCGTCTGGTGAAGTGTCAGATCCGTTCGCACGATACGGTGGCAGAACACCAGGACGCTTGCGCGCGGAGAGCCACTCACGGATAGTCTTCGCCTCACGGCCCTGGCGCCTCGTAGGGGTGGGAAACGATGGAACAGATGCAAGTGCGACCCCGGCCGCGAGTGCCGGCGATCCAGTGCGGTGTCGGCACGACCGGCCGCCGGATCGACCGCCACCTGGCCGTACTCGGCGCGCCCGCGCTCTCGACGGTCGACACGGCCGAGGCCCTCGGCCTGATAAGGGAGCTCACACCGCGCGGCACCGGTGCGACCGGCACACAGGCCGCGCCCCGGCGCACCGCCCGGGTGTCGCTGCTCACTCCGCTGCGCCGCCTGCGCCGCAGCCTGTTCGGCAGCCGGCACTAGCGGCGCGGCGGC
>NZ_JBEYFP010001489.1:0-1003 GCF_040634455.1 Kitasatospora sp. NPDC007106 | reverse complement strand
CGGCGCCCGTCCGCCGGCCGCCCACCCGCGTCGGGACGTACCCGACCGTTCCGCGCCGACCGGTCGGGCCGCCGTGCGATGATCGCCCGGTGGAGCGAGCGACGAGGGGCAGGCGACGGATGCGCAGCGGTGCGGCCGCCGCCGGGGCACTGCTGATCCTGCTCGGCCCGGCCGCGCTGCCGGCCGCCGCCGACGAGCGGCCGGAGCGCCTCTTCACCGTCCACGACAAGCGGATCACCGAGTCCAGCGGCCTCGCCGCGAGCCGGGCCCACCCCGGCGTGTACTGGACGCACAACGACAGCGACGACGGCCCGTACGTGTACGCCGTCGACGGCGAGGGCCGCACCGTCGCGACCGTCACCCTGCGCGGCATCAAACCGCGCGACGTGGAGGCGATCTCGCTCGGCCCCGACGGCCGGCTGTACGTCGGCGACATCGGCGACAACCTCGACGGCACCTGGCCCGAGGTGTGGATCTACGCCTTCCCCGAGCCCGCCGAACTCCACGACCAGACGGTCACCGCCGTCCGGTACAAGGTCCGCTACGAGGACGGCCCGCGCGACGCCGAGGCGCTGATGGTGCACCCGGTCACCGGCCGCGCCTACATCGCCAGCAAGAAGCAGTCCGGCGGCGGCCTCTACCAGGGCCCGGAGGCGCTCTCGCCGACCGGCGTCAACACCTTCAAGCGGATCGCCGACGTGCCCTGGGTGACCGACGGCGCCTTCTCGCCGGACGGCCGCCGACTGGTGCTGCGCGGCTACTTCGGCTCGGACCTGTACGCCTGGGACGGCACCCCGAAGAAGCTCCGCTCGCTGGACGTGCCCTTCCAGCGCCAGGGCGAGTCGGTGACCTTCTCCGCGGACGGCACCGCCGTCCTCTACGGCAGCGAGGGCAGCGACAGCGACGTCTGGCGGCTGCGCCTCACCCAGGACGCCGCACCCGCACCGTCCGGCAGCCCGGCCGCCGCCCCCTCGGGCGGCGCGCAGACGTCCTCCGGCCGGGC
>NZ_JBEYFP010001488.1:0-1004 GCF_040634455.1 Kitasatospora sp. NPDC007106 | reverse complement strand
CCGCTCGGCCATGCAGTACTTCGTCCAGCAGGCCGGCCACTCCCAGGCCGACCGGTACCGGCACGACATGGCCCGGCTGCACCTGGGGTACCTCGCGGAGGCGGCCTGGGCCGAGACGGACTACGTGCCGGAGGTGTGGGAGTACCTGGCGATGCGCCAGTTCAACAACTTCCGCCCCTGCCCGACCATCACCGACACCGTGGGCGGCTACGAACTCCCGGCGGACCTGCACGCCCTGCCCGCCATGCAGCGGGTCATCGCGCTCGCGGGGAACGCGACCACGATCGTCAACGACCTGTACTCGTACACCAAGGAACTGGCCAGCCCCGGCCGGCACCTGAACCTGCCCGTGGTGATCGCCGAGCGCGAGGACTGCTCCGTCCGCGACGCCTACCTGAAGGCCGTCGAGGTCCACAACGACCTGATGCACGCCTTCGAGGCCGCGGCCGCCGACCTCGCCGCCGAGGTCCCCCATCCCGTGGTGCTGCGCTTCCTGCGCGGCGTCGCCGCCTGGGTCGACGGCAACCACTACTGGCACCAGACCAACACCTACCGCTACAGCCTGCCCGATTTCTGGTAAGAACCGGTAAGAACGGAATCATCTGTGACCAACACTCAGTTCGCCGCCGCCCCCGCCTCGGCCGTGATCCCCGGCCCGGCGACTCCCTACCAGGGCGACATCGCGCGCTACTGGGACCACGAGGCCCGGCCCGTGAACCTGCGCCTGGGCGACGTCGACGGTCTCTACCACCACCACTACGGCATCGGTGACGTCGACCACGCCGCCCTCGGCGACCCCGAGGACAGCACGTACGAGAAGAAGCTGATCGCCGAGCTGCACCGCCTGGAGTCGGCGCAGACCGACGTCCTCCTGGACCACCTCGGCGCCGTCGGGGCGGACGGGACCCTCGTGGACGCCGGCTGCGGCCGCGGCGGCTCGATGGTGATGGCCCACCAGCGCTTCGGATGCAAGGTCGAGGGCGTCACCCTGTCGGCCAAGCAGG
>NZ_JBEYFP010001487.1:0-1005 GCF_040634455.1 Kitasatospora sp. NPDC007106 | reverse complement strand
GTCCCGGGCCGGCAGCGAGTCGCTCTCCCGGATCATGGCCGCCGACCTGCGCGGCACGGGCGTCACCGTCAACCTGCTGCTGCCCGGCGGGCCGACCGCCACGGGCATGCTGCCCCCGGACGCGACCGCCGGGAACCGGGAATTCCTGGACCCGTCCGTGATGGGCCCGCCCGTCGTCTGGCTCGCCTCCGACGCCGCCGCCGACGTCCACGACGAGCGCATCGTCGCCGCCGAATTCGACCAATGGCTGCGGGCCAGGCCCGCCGGGCGGTGAGCGGCGGCCCGCTGCCTCCCGCTGCCTCCCGCCCGGCGCGGCCTGGTGCGATCCTCCAACCCGCCGCCCCGGCTGCACAGATGAGAATCCCGGGGACCCGGGCGCCGGGCCCGGTCCATCGGGTTCGAACCATCTGGTGCGGGCAGGATCACCGGAGAGCAGGGAGGTGGTGCGATGCTCCCGCACGACGGACGCAGGACTCCCGAACGGCCCGACGCGAGCCCGCTCGGTGTCCGGACCCTCGCCGACGGTGCGCTGTCGCTGCAACTGGCGGCCGGCGGCCCGGTGACCCTGCTGCTGATGGCCGGCACCCTCGACGACCGCTGTGCCGTCGACCTGCCGGAGGCGCTGCTGTCGGCCGCACGTGCCTGCCCGGACGGTCTGGCCCTCGACCTGCGTGCCGTCGTGGCCTGCGACGAGGCCGGTGTCGCCGCCCTCGCACGGGCCTGCGAGTACGCCCGGAAGTCCGGCCACACGGTCGGCCTCGCCGCGTCCACCGCCGGACTCGACCGGCTGATGGTCCTCACCGACACCCTGCAGCTGGTCGCCGGCCACCTCGACATCGGCCCGGACGCCGTACGGGCGCTCGTCTGAGCGCGCCCCGCACCGGTCCGGGCCCACCCGAGAAGACCCGGGCGGGCCCGGGACCCGTCCGTCACCACCGAACGGATCGGGCGGCACCCCTCAGACGGCCCGGCCCCGCTGGAGGGCCCGGCCCCGGTCGGCAGCCC
>NZ_JBEYFP010001486.1:0-1005 GCF_040634455.1 Kitasatospora sp. NPDC007106 | reverse complement strand
GCTGGTCGGTGGCCACGGCGTCAGGCCCCCGCGGAGGCGGTCGCCGGCTCGGCGCCCAGGGCCACGGTGTAGGCCTGCGCCAGGTCGCCGATGGTGCGCATGTCGGTGATCGAGACGCCGTCCTCGAAGGGGTCGACGCCGAGCTGCATCTCCAGCTCGATCAGCAGCTGCGCCAGGGTCAGCGAGTTGAAGCCGAGCTCCGTCAGGTCCTCGCTGTCGTCGGCGGCAGCGGCGTCGTTGTCGGCGTCGAGCAGCAGGGCGCGGGCCTCGCGCTCGATCAGCTCACGGATCTCGGTGGGGGTCAGCATGTGATACCTCCGTCGATGACGAGGGACTGCCCGGTCACGAAGTGCGCGCGGGCGGAGGTGAGGAAGAGGATCGCGTCGGCGATCTCCTCGGCCGTTCCGAGCCGGCCGAGGGGGGTGCGGTGCTGGATCTTCTCGCGGTTGCGTTCGGTGACGTCCGCGGTCATGTCGCTGTCGAAGAAGCCGGGGACGATGGAGTTCACCCGGATGTTGAAGGTGCCGAGCTCGCGCGCCAGGCTGCGGCTGAAGCCGTCCAGGCCGGCCTTGGCCGCGGCGTACACCGAGACCCCGCGGAAGCCGCGGATGGCGTTGATGGACGAGATGTTGATGATGTTGCCGCCGCCGTGACGGGTCATCAGCCGGGCGCAGGCCTGGGTGAGCAGGATCGGCGAGGTGAGGTTGTTGGTGACGAGCGAGTCGATCTGCTTGGGCGGTGTGGTCAGCAGCAGCTCCTGGTGGAGCACGCCGGCGTTGTTGACCAGCAGGTCGACCCGGCCGAACAGGCGGCCCACGGTGCGGACGAAGACCCGCATCGCGTCCGGCTCGCCGAGGTCGGCCCGCTCCCAGTGGAAGGAGCCCGGGTACTCCTCGGTCATCGCCGTGGTGAAGGCGTTGGCGCTGCGGCTGAACGTCGCCACCCGCCAGCCGTCGGCGAGCAGCCGCTCGACCAGCGTGCGGCCCAGCCCGCGGCTGCCGCCGC
>NZ_JBEYFP010001485.1:0-1006 GCF_040634455.1 Kitasatospora sp. NPDC007106 | reverse complement strand
AGCGCGGCCCCGCCCGGCGCCGGATCGTGGTCGAGCGGGATGAACTGGGCCTGCCCGCCCTCCCGTTCGAGCGGGACGACGGAGAGCCGCGCGGCCTCCGCCGCCACCGCGGAGCCGTGGTCGCGCCGGACCATGTGCAGGCACAGGTCCAGCCCGGCGGCCGCGCCCGCGCTGGTCAGGATCTGCCCGTTGTCCACGTAGAGCACGTCCGGGTCGACCGTGACCGCCGGATGGTCGGCCGCCAGCCGTCCCGCCGCGGCCCAGTGCGTGGTCGCGCGCAGTCCGTCCAGCAGCCCGGCGTCCGCCAGCACGAAGGCCCCCGAGCAGATCGACGCGATCCGGGTGCCACGCGCCGCCGCCGCCCGCAGCGCCGCCAGGACGGCGGGTGTCGGCGCCGGGTGCGGGCCGTCGGTGCCCGGCACCACCACCGTGTCCGCCGAGACGAGCTCCGCCAACCCCCACGGCGCCCGCAGCGCGAAGGATCCGGCATCCGTCTCCGGCTCCTCCGCGCAGACCAGCACGCGGTAGCCGGGGCCGCCGCCGGGCAGCCGGGCCCGGCCGAAGACCTCCACCGGGGTCGCCAGGTCGAAGGGGACCACCCGGGGGAGCGCGAGGACGGCGACGGTGTGCACGGTCGGCAATCTACCCGCCCGCCGCCGGGCGACCGCCACCCCGTTCCCGCAGGTCCGCGCGGTGGCACGGCGGTGTCGCTATCCCGTTGAAAGCTGTCGCCGGAGCCCCTGTGGCCCTCCGCCGCCCGTGGATAGCGTCGGGGTGTCGCCGGCCGCGCCACCACCCCTCCCACCTGCTGAAGGACGCCCATGCATGCCCAGATCGTGCTCTTCGACGGCTTCGACCCGCTCGACGTCGTCGCCCCCTACGAGGTGCTGCACGCCGGCGGGACCGCCTCCGCCGGGGCGGTGACCGTCGAACTCGTCTCCGCCGAGGGCCCCCGCGAGGTGGTCAGCGGGACGGGCGGGCTCGCGCTGCGCGCCACCGCCGCGCT
>NZ_JBEYFP010001484.1:0-1006 GCF_040634455.1 Kitasatospora sp. NPDC007106 | reverse complement strand
CCGGGGTGGGGCGGCCGTCGGGGCCGGGGGGTGCGGCGGGGACGTGGAGGGTCAGGAGCGGGCTGTCGGTGGGGCGGCGGGCGGCGTGGACGGTGAGGCCGGCGCTGCCCGGGCCGGGTGCGGGAACGGTGAGCGCCCAGTCGTCGCCGTCGGTGTGCGGGGGCGCGACGGCGAGGCCGTCGACGGTCAGCGGGCCCGGCGTGGGGACACCGAACCACCGCAGGGTGGTCCGGCCCGCCCCGGGGTCGGCGGTGGTGAGCAGCCGGCCACCGCCGGCGAGCGCGGCGAGGCCCACGAAGGCGTCGGCCGACCGGAGTTCGTCGTCGGTGAGGGCGACCCGGGCGGTGAGCCGCCAGCCGGGCAGCTCCCAGGTCCAGCACTCGGTGAGGCCGGCGCCGAAGCGGGGCCGGGTCAGCACGACGGCCGAACAGCGGTCCGCGGTGCGGGACGGCGGGCCGGCCGGGCGCTGGTCGCCCTGGGCGCTGCCGCCGCCGAGTTCGCGCCAGACGACGGTGGGCCGGTCCGCCGCGGTGTCGAGCACGACGAGGCCCTGGCCGTCGACGCCGATCAGCTGCCGGCCGTCGTAGCTGCCGAGCGTGGCGGTGGAGCGCAGGGTGGTCCAGGGCCGCAGCCGCCGGGTGGCGAGGTCGAGCCGGGAGACCTCGGTGACCGGCCCGTGGTCGGCGACCACCAGGGCGTTGCCGCCGTGGTCGGCGAGGACCAGGCGGTCGGCGGGGGTGTCCCAGCGCGCCTTGGTCCGCCCGTCGGGCGTGAGCAGCCGCACGCCCGCCTGGCCGCAGGCGACCAGCAGGGCACCGGAGTCCAGGTAGGCCGCGTCGAGCACCGGGAGGGTGCCGGGGCGGTCGGCGGTGGTGAGCTCCAGCGGCCGTCCACCGGTCCGCCCGGGCCGGACGGGACGGGGCAGGTCCGCGGCGGCGAGCGGGTCGGCGCGGGCGAGCAGGCGGTCGAAGCGCGCGCGGTCGGTGCCCTGTCCGGCGGGTGCGCC
>NZ_JBEYFP010001483.1:0-1009 GCF_040634455.1 Kitasatospora sp. NPDC007106 | reverse complement strand
GCCGCCTCGCACAGCCCGGCGTCCAGACCGGCCTGTTCGGCCGCCTCGGCGAGCAGTTCGGCGGCGGTGCGGTAGTCGCGGGCCGGCAGTGACACCGACCGTTCGGCCTTCGCCCGCGTGTAGACCTTGGCGGGGCGGCCGGCGCCCGGCCCGGAACGTCCCGTCAGCCGGCGCATGCCGGTCTCCAGCAGCCCGGCCTCGGCCAGTCTGTCCAGGTGGTGCGCGGCGAGCGTGCGTGCCACTCCCGTCGCCTCGGCGGCCTCGTTGCGGCCGACCTCGCGCCCCCGGGCTGCCACGTACTCGTACAGGCGGCGCCGCACCGGATCCTGCAGCACCGCGATCGCGTCGATGTCCTCCATCCGGCCATTCTAGGAACAATGCAGGTAGGAGATAGAAAGGCCGCGCCACCTCCGCGGGGTCACCGGGACAGGCCGGTGAGCATCAGGAACTCGGCGCGGGAGCGTGCGTCCTCCCGCAGGGTTCCCAGCAGGGTGGAGGTGAGGGTCCTGGAGCCGCCGGCCTGGACACCTCGCAGGGTCATGCAGGTGTGCTCCGCCTCGATGACCACCCCGACGCCCTTCGGGGCGAGGCGGTCCTGCAGCCAGTCGGCGACCTGCTTGGTCAGGCGTTCCTGGACCTGCGGGCGGCAGGCGAAGTGCTCGACGACCCGGGCGAGTTTCGACAGGCCCAGGATCCGCCGGCCCGGCAGGTAACCGACGTGCGCGGTACCCACGAACGGCAGCAGGTGGTGTTCGCAGACCGAGCGGAGCGGGATCGAGCGCGCGAGGACGAGTTCGTCGTAGCCCTCGTCGTTGGGGAAGGTGGTCAGGTCGAACGGCCGGGGGCTGAACATCTCGGCGTAGGCGCGGGCCATGCGGCCCGGTGTGCCGCGCAGGCTCTCCGAGTCGGTGGAGATGCCCAGGGCGTGCAGGAACCGGGCGGCGGCGTCCTCCGCCGCGGCGAGGTCGACGCCGTCGCCGTCGTGGACGACGTGCAGCGGCACCGCGGC
>NZ_JBEYFP010001482.1:0-1009 GCF_040634455.1 Kitasatospora sp. NPDC007106 | reverse complement strand
CTCGCCGCGAGCCGCTTCAGGTCCCACTCCCACGGACCGGGCGCGGTCTCGTCGAAGTCGTTGATGTCGATGACCAGCCGGCCGCGGGCGTCGCCGTAGAGGCCGAAATTCGCCGCGTGCGCGTCACCGCAGAGCTGTGCGACCACGCCCGACACCGGGGTGTCCGCCAGGTCGTGGGCCATCAGCCCGGCCGATCCGCGCAGGAAGGCGAACGGCGAGGCGGCCATCCGTCCCACTCGTATCGGCACCAGGTGCTCCAGGCGCCCGATGTTCGCCTCGTCCACCGCCTCGGCGACGGTCGGCCGGTCGGCCGACACCTCGAAGCGGGCGTGCGCCGCCCGCGGAGCCCGCTCGCGCAGCGCCTTGCCGCGCTGCTTGCCGTCCCCCTGAGGGGGCCACGGCGCGAATCCCGGTACCGCCCGTCCCAAGATCGCCCCACCCGCCGTCTGCTCGGCCAACCCTGCCACCGGCACTCCGTCTCCTCTGGTCGATCACGCTACTGCAGCCCAGCACGCTACCGCCGGAGGCTCCCCGGCAGGCAGCGGGGACGTCCCGGGTCCGTAACATGCAGGTCATGGCCCATGACCTGCGCGCGCTCGACGACGCCTACCTCGCCTTCTGGCGGGAGTACCAGCTGTGCACCTTCACCACGCTGCGACCGGACGGCACGCCGCACGTGGTGCCGGTGGGTGCGACCTTCGACCCGGAGACGCTCACCGCCCGGGTGATCAGCAGCCGGACGAGCCGCAAGGTGCGCAACGTCGTCGAGGCCGGCCCGGACGGCGCCCGGGTGGCGCTCTGCCAGGTCGACCGGGCCCGCTGGGCCACCCTGGAGGGTGTGGCGACGGTCAGCCAGGACCCGGACAAGGTGGCCGAAGGGGTGGCCCGCTACACCGAGCGCTACCGCCCGCCGCGGGTCAACCCGGACCGCGTGGTGATCGAGATCAGGGTCGACCGCGCCCTCGGCCGCGCCTGAGCACCCTCCTCGGGGAACGCACCGCGCCCCGCC
>NZ_JBEYFP010001481.1:0-1010 GCF_040634455.1 Kitasatospora sp. NPDC007106 | reverse complement strand
ACCAGGCCGGCGGTGGCCGCCGCCCGGACGACGCGGTCGCGCCTGCCGGCGTCGATCCACTGCCGCCGGTCGTGCTCGGGTGTGCTCTCCACCGTGCCGTGCTCCTCGCCCTCGCCGCCTCGCGGGCCCGCCGCCGCCCTGTGGCATGCGGCCCCGTCGCATCCAGCATCGGGACACCTCGGCCGTTCGGCACGGATCTGCCGGGAAACGTCACCCGGGTCGCCCCGGCCCCGCGCCCTCCCGGCTGGGCCGGCGCGGGACCGGGGCCCGGGGTCAGGGACGGACGTACGGCCTGGTCATGATCTCCATGTTGTGGCCGTCCGGGTCCTCGAAGTAGGCGCCGCGGCCGCCGAACCAGTCGTTGGTACGGCCGGGCGCGGTGTGGCTGGGATCGGCGTAGTAGGTCACCGCGGCGGCCTCCAGGCGGTCGATCATGGCCTGGAACTCCTCGTCGGGGACGAGGAACGCGTAGTGCTGTGACTGGATCGGCTCGTCGCGCTTCTCGTAGTAGTCGAGGGTGACGCCGTTGCCGAGGTCGACCGGCAGGAAGGGCCCGAACGGGGCGCCGACCTCCAGGCCGAGGATGCCGGCGAGGAACGCGGCGGACACCCGCCGGTCCCGGGCGTAGACGGCGGTGTGGTTGAGCTGGACGGTGGTGACGGAAGACATGGCTGGTCCTTCTCTCCGGGTCGTGGAACGCGGCGCACGGCGATGTGCTCGCAGCGGTGCGCTCGCAGGGGCACTGCGACGACGTGGAGAGAACGGCGGGGCCCTGCCCCGCCTCGTGCTCAAGCCGAGGCCGGGTGCCCGTTCCGTGTGTGGCCCATGGCCGACCCGGCAGTCACCCGACCGACCCTAGCGGCCGCCCGCCGACCGGGCAACGCCCTTCCGGCGGTGGGCGGACGGTTCGCGTTTCACACCGCGACCCACCGCCCGCACTCCGTAGACTCCGGGCATGACCGGTGCGTCGGACGGAGCGTTGAAGGGCAGGGTCGCCCTGGTCGCGGGGG
>NZ_JBEYFP010001480.1:0-1010 GCF_040634455.1 Kitasatospora sp. NPDC007106 | reverse complement strand
CACCGCCTGGCCCGCCCGGGGCGACCGCACCGGCGACCGGGCCCTGCTCGGCCGCGCCCTCGCCGCCTGGGACGGCGCCGCCCCTGGCACCGGACCCACCGGCCGCGAACCCGCCGGCCTCGAACCCGGCACCGCCGCCGGCCCGCCCGCCGCACCCCCGCAACTGCTCTACGCCGGCAGCGTCGACGGCGACGAGGTCGTGCTGCTCTCCGACGGCGGCCGGATCGCCCGCTGGACGGACGGCCGCGGCCTGCAGCTCGCCCGCGCCGACGACTCCGACGTCACCACCGCCGCCGCGCTGGTGCTGCACCGCACCGGCGACGCCGTCCGCTACCTGCTCGCCCCCTGGATCTCCGAGGCCTCGCTGCGCAGCCTCCGCGCCCCCGACACACCCGCCCGCCCGCTCGGCCGGAGGGACGGCGTCACCGACCCGGTGCCCGCACCCCCGACGGACGGCTGCCAGGACCTCACCGCCCTGCAACTGCGCTCCTCCCGCGAGGTCGCCGAGAACCACGCCTTCCTGCTCGCCGACCTCGGCGGCCTCGCCCCCGCCCACCTCACCTACACCCCGCCGCCCACCACCGGGGCCGCCCGCGCACCCCGCGAGGCCACCGGGAGCGAGGCGCTGACCACCTGGGCCCGCACCGTCTGCGCGATCCCGGAGCGCACCCCCGGGGTGAAGGCGCTGAACGCCTGGGCCTTCGCCGTCCAGTCGCTGCCCCAGCGGGCCGGCACCGCCACCTGGGTCTGCCTGCGCACCGACCGCTGGAACGGCACCGGCTCCGCCGCCACCGAACTGCTGCTGCCCGGCGCCGCCGAACCGGCCAGGACCGGCTACGCCGAGGGCCGCGGCTGCAGCCGCTTCGACCAGGACACCGTGGCCTGGAGCCGGTGGCGTGCCCCCGACGGGCACGACCTGCTGCTCGCCGCCGCCAGCCGCCGCGTCGTCAGTCTCACCGTCCACGAGCCGGGCGCCGCCGACCGCTCCGTCCGCGACCGCACCCTGGCGG
>NZ_JBEYFP010001479.1:0-1012 GCF_040634455.1 Kitasatospora sp. NPDC007106 | reverse complement strand
GCCCGGCATCCGTTCGGCCACACACGTCCCTGTGCCCGGCGGTGCCGCCACACCCCCCTACCGGCGGGTAGGGATCCGGTCGGACGGCGGGGGCAGACTCGTCCCGGAGTACGAGGTGAGGCGGACCGGACAGTTGCCAGGCTTGTCCATGTGCATTCGCACACCGATCACTTCCCTTTCTTCTCAAGGACTTTGATGAACCGTCCGCACAAGATCAGCCGTCTCGCCGCTTCGATCGCCGGTGCGGTGGCCGTCGGCGCCACCCTCCTCGCCGCCCCCGTGGCCTCGGCCGCTCCCGGCGGCCCGAGCGGCTGCACCGCCTACGTCGCCCACGAGAACGAGCACAACGCCGTCGGCTGGTGCAGCCGGGGCAGCGGCACCTGGTACGTCAAGGCCAAGTGCGCCGGCCCCGGCCGGGTCAACGGCCCCTACATCGGTTCGGAGGGCAAGCGCTCGCGCGGCATGGAGCAGGCCTCGGTGCTGAGCTGCGGCAGCAACGGCTGGCCGATCGAGATGACCGTCACCAGGATCAACCCCTGACGGCGGAGACCGCCCGAACAGCGACGACCGGTGGTGGCACCATCCGGAGCTCCGGCTCCTCGGCCGGACGGCGCTGCGGCTGAACTCCGCGTGTACCGCCGGCCTCTCGGGCGGCACGCACCACCAGGCGCCCGCCGCGCCGGGCTCCGTTGACGGTGACGTCACAGCAGCCCGGCCGGCGGTCCCGCCGGAGACCCGACCACCGTCCCCCTCCCCTCCCGTCTGACGGAGCTTCACCCTCGCGCCCGAAATCACCGCGCCTGGCGGCCCGCACCCGTGGGACGATCGACGGCGCCGCGGGCGGGCGCCGGCGGCAGTCGGGGGTGGGGAACGTGCTCGTGCAGCTGATCGCCGGACTGGCCCTGCTGCTGGCGGGCCTCTCGGGGCTCGCCTGGGTCCAGTCCATGACGCCGATCGGCTACCAGGGCTGCGAGTACGAGGCCGGTCCGGATGGCGTCGTCGTCCTCGATCA
>NZ_JBEYFP010001478.1:0-1013 GCF_040634455.1 Kitasatospora sp. NPDC007106 | reverse complement strand
GCCGGCCGGCGCAGGAGAGGCGGTGGCCGCTCCGTCCCCGACGTTACGGGGTGGCCGGCGGGACGGGGGCAGGCTCGCCGCGCGTCGCGGTGGTTCACCCGTCGGCACCCGGTGGCCGGGGGGACGCCCGTCAGGCGAGCCACGTCCTGAGCACGGCGGCGAGATCGGCCGCGGTGGATCCGTGCCGCCTCAGCTCCTCGGCCACCGCGGACACCCGCTCCTGGTCGAGCTTGACCGAGACCCCGCTCGCCAGCAGGTAACCGTGCGCGACGGCCACCGCCACCCGCAGGTTCGAACGCTCCAGCCACGGCAGCCGGCCGAGCGTGTGGGCGAGCGCCGCAGCCCGGGTGAACGGCCCGTCGTAGACCTCCTGCCCGGCGACCACGGCCCGGTGCCGCTCCACCGCGGAGATCGCCACCCCGTAGTCCACCGGTGCCGGGTCCCCGACCCCGGCACGCTCGGCGACCTCGAGGATCCAGGCGAGATCGACGTGGAGGATCACGCGGCCTCGATCCCGTCGAGCAGGTCCGCGTACTCGTCCAGCACTTCCTGCGCACCGGCCAGGAAGACCTCGCGCAGCTTCTCGTTGTCGTCCCGGATCAGCTGCGCCACGTAGTCGTTGACGGGCATCCGCCGGGTCTCGGCCGCGTGTCTGGCCATCTCGGCGACGGTCTCGTCCATACGGAGGTTCACCTGGGTCTTCGCCATACCCCCGAAGATAGCAGGTGATAGCAGGGTGGTGGAGGGGGCGTGAGGCCCGTTCCCGGGTGGGCGCGTGCCGGAAATTCCGGAGCGTTCCGCTTCGTGGAGCGGCCATACTGACGGGCGCCCGCCGGCGGTTCGTCTCCGGCGGACAGGAGACACCAGGAGAGACCTTGGCACGGCCCGCCGCCACCCGTTCGGCCCCGGTACTGATCGCCCTGTTCGCGCTCGCGGCCGGCTGCTCGTCCGCCCCTGCCTCGCGGTCGGCGTCGGCAGTCGCGAGCGGTACCGCGGCCCCGGCGCCGTCGACC
>NZ_JBEYFP010001477.1:0-1014 GCF_040634455.1 Kitasatospora sp. NPDC007106 | reverse complement strand
GGACTCCACCCGCACCGCCCTCGCCGACTGGCGCCTGACCACCGCAGTCGATCACGCCGGACATCCCCTCGCTCTGCAACTCCAGTGGTCGCCGGGACGGTTGCGGATCGGCGTCACCGATCCCGGTCCCACCCCGCCGCGGCTGGTCGAGCCGCACCGGCCGCAAACCCCGCACGCCGGACCGCGCCCGCGAGCCGACCGCCACCAGGCTGCCAGACTGCCAGGCATGGGCATGGGCATTGCTCACGGCCGCCGAACGGGTCGTCCAGGAAGCGCAGCAGCAGCTCGACGATGACGCACTGTCACCGCATCACGAAAGCTTGCAAGAGCCAGTCCCAACTGGCCACTACTGAAGTTGAATACGTAACGTCGGACAGTTGCTCCTGAGCGGGCCTGTGCCTGCGCGGCAGTCGTCGACCAGGTCTGGTCGGTTCCGTACCTGTAACAGGTATCGACCCACCCGACTTCGACGGCGCAGGGCCAGGCATTCGAGGGGCGCCGAAAACGCGAGCATCACTCCGATGCCAGACATATGATCGGGCCGGTCGTCGGGGCGGAAGCCGAGCCGGGCTGTCGGATTCAATTCGAAGGCACCGACGCTCGCGCCTGACGTTACGTCCGAGTCGAGGGGGAGACGGTTGGCCCTGCGGAAGAAAGGCACCCGCCTTATCACGGTCGATGGCATCGCCTACCGGTGGCGTGTGTCCGGCGGGGCCGGATGCTGCACAGGGTGCGCATCGGGGCGGTTCGAGTTCGTGGTTGAGCAGGCCGATCAGAAGGGCGCGGTATTGATGGCGACGACATCGGCCTTTCCCGTGGTTCCCTCCATCGTCGGGGCGGGAGTTCGCGCCGCGCTCGATCACGGGTGGCAGCCGATGCGAAAGGGATCAGCTTTCCGACTGACCGGGCTGGTGTAGGCCACAGGGTGACGACGGGCGGGGCGAGCCGGTCGACCACCGGCCGCCGCTCGCGTGGAGCACCAAGTTCCACCTCGGGCCGCCTCGGCAAGGTCGG
>NZ_JBEYFP010001476.1:0-1015 GCF_040634455.1 Kitasatospora sp. NPDC007106 | reverse complement strand
GGCCGAGCGCAGTCCGGCCGGACAGTCGGCGGGCGTCGGCCGCTGAGACGTACCGGAGCACCACCCGGGCACCGTCCCCGCAGGCCCTCGCGGCCCGCGGCGGGCGGTGCCCGTCAGCCGTCCCCGGACGCGGCACCCCCGGCGGGGTCCGCGTCCGCGGGGTCCGCACCACCCGGACCCCGCCGACACCACCGCACCACCGCACCGGCAGGACCGCACGACCAGGCACGACCAGGACCGCACCACCCGGACCGAGCAGCCGGTCCGCACCGAGGAGTCGCCCCATGCCCGACCTCACCGCTCCCGACCCCACCACGCCGGCCCTCACCGCCTTCGACCCCGCCGCCCTCGATCCCGCCGAACTGATCGGCCGTCACACCTTCGACGAGGTCTGGGGGATCCTCGTCGACGGCAGACCCTGGCCCGGACTCGGCCCGGGCGAGCCGCTCACCCTGCCCGTCCGCCACGGCGACGTCCGGGTGGACACCCAGAACTCACTCGCCGGCCTCGGCCCCGCCTGGGGACTCGGGCCGCTGCACGACATCGGCGACGAACAGGCCCGGGAGGACCTCGAACGCGCCACCATCGCCACCCACACCTTCGTCGCCCAGTCCGTCCGCGGCCTGCACCTGCCCGCCGTACCCCACTGGGCGATCGAGGCCGGCGGCAGCGCCGCCGAACGCTTCCTGCTGCGCTGGCGCGGCACCGCCGAACCGCAGCACGTCCGCGCCGTCGACGCGTACTGGTGCTCCGTCGCCGTCCACCCCGTCGACACCGCCACCACCACGGCCCGGCTGATCGCCTCCACCGGCGCGGACGTCGCCACCTGCCTGTCCACCGCGGTCGCCGCGATGGCCGGGCCCCGCCACCGGGCCGTCCCGGCCGCCGTGCTCCGGCTGGTCGCCGAGGCCGAACACGGTGCGGACGTCCGGGCGGTGGCGCGGGCCGCACTGGTCGACGGGGAGGCACTGCCGCTGTTCGCCGCACCGGCCGCCGGTCCGGCCGCCCGGCGGGC
>NZ_JBEYFP010001475.1:0-1016 GCF_040634455.1 Kitasatospora sp. NPDC007106 | reverse complement strand
GCGAGCAGCCGGGTACCCTCCGGCAGCTCGCCGCGCCGTGCCTGTGCGGCCAGCCGTTCGGCGACGGTGGCGCGCATCCGGTCGGCGGCCCGGCCGAGCGGGATGTCCCGGCCGTGGGCGAGCGAGATCGTCCGGCCGAGACCGGCGCCGGTGAACCGGGTGGTCGGCAGGCCGGAACGGGCGGCGACCATGGCGGGCACCACGGCCGGGCCGAGGCCGGCCCGGACGAAGCCGAGCACGGCGTCCATCTCGCCGCCCTCGACGGCGAACCGGGGCTCGAAACCGGCCTCCCGGCAGGCCGCCAGGGTGGCGTCGCGCAGCGCGTAGCCCGGCCGGAACATCACCAGCGGGCGGTCCCGCAACTCCCCTACCGGGACGGCCTGTTCGGGCAGCGGCTCGGCGGACACCAGGACCAGGTCCTCGTGCAGCAGCGGGGTGACGTCCAGACCCGGCAGGGCGCCTCCCGGGCTCGGCGAGACGATCAGGGCGAGGTCCAGCTCGCCCGCGTCCAGGGCCGCGACCAGGTCGCCCGAGCCGCCCTCGCTGACCTGCAGGTCGACACCGGGGAAGCGGGCACGGAAGGCGCCGAGCACGTCCGGCAGCAGGCTGACGCACAGGCTCGGCGGCGCACCGAGGCGGACCCGGCCGCGGCGCAGCTGCACCGTCTCCTGAACGGCGAGCCGGGCGCTGTCGGTGTCGGCGAGGATGCGGCGGGCCAGCGGCAGCAGGGCCTCACCGGCGTCCGTGGGGGTGGTGGCGCCGCGGCTGCGGTGCAGCAGCTCGGCGCCCAACTCCCGCTCCAGCGCCTTGATCTGCTGGGAGAGCGAGGGCTGAGCGACGTGCAGCCGCTCGGCGGCCCGGGTGAAGTTGCCGAGCTCGGCGACGGCGGTGAAGTAGCGGAGCTGCTGGAGTTGCACGGTGACGGCCTTGGGGTGAGACGTGAGCGCAATCAGGGGCGTGTGGGGGCACCTCCCGGCCGAAGGCCGGGGGAGGACTGCGCAATTGGGCTGCGGGTC
>NZ_JBEYFP010001474.1:0-1020 GCF_040634455.1 Kitasatospora sp. NPDC007106 | reverse complement strand
CGACCGCGCCGAGCGGCCCGCCCGCCCGCCACGCGGCGAAGGCCCCGGCACCGGCCGCGATCAGGCCGAGTACCGCGCCGACCACCGGGGCGACGAGCATCGCCCGCCCGGCCGTCGGCCGGTCCCAGCGGTCGACCCGGACCGGCAGCACCGAGAGCGTGCCGAAGGCGAAGCGCAGCCCGTCCGGCACGTCAGCCGAGGCCCAGCAGCTCCGCCGCGGTGGGCAGCTTCGCCGGCGGCCGCGGCTCGGCCTTCGCGGCGGCCGGCACCTCGCCGGGCTCCGCCAGGGTGTCGGAGGCGGCCTGCAGCAGCGGCAGCGCCAGCAGCGCGCCGACGCCCTCACCGGCCTTGACGCCGAGCTGCTGCACCGGGGTCAGGGTGAGCCGGTCGTACGCCTTCGCCTGCGCGGGCTCGCCGCTGTCCTGCCCGGCCCGCCACCACTCGGGCGCCCGGAAGGCGACCCGCTGGGCGACCAGGGCGCAGGCCGCGGACACCACGCCGTCGAGCACCACCGGCAGCCGGCGGACGGCGGCCTGCAGCAGGAAGCCGGTGATCGCGGCGAAGTCCGCGCCGCCGGTCGCGGCGAGCAGCGCGAGCTGGTCGCCGAGCACCGGCCGGGCCCGCCGCAGCGAGTCCCTGACGGTGGCGCACTTGACCATCCACACCCGGTCGTCGACGCCCGAGCCGCGCCCGGTGACGGCCGCCGCGTCGGTGCCGCACAGCGCGCCGACCAGGACGGCGGCGACCGTGGTGGACCCGGTGCCGATGTCGCCGAGCAGCACCAGGTCGGTGCCGGCGTCGGCCTCCTCGTCGGCGATCGCCATGCCGGCCCGGAAGGCCCGGGAGGTCTCCTCGGCGGTCAGCGCGTCCTCGACGTCGATCCGGCCGGAGCCGCGCCGCACCCGGTACTGCGACACCTCGGCGGGGAACTCGTGCGGCTCGGCGTCGACCGCCATGTCGACGACCCGCACGGCCGCGCCGTAGCGGCGGGCCAGCAGGGCGACCGGCGCGGTGCCCTCC
>NZ_JBEYFP010001473.1:0-1021 GCF_040634455.1 Kitasatospora sp. NPDC007106 | reverse complement strand
CGCCGAGGCCGACCGGGCCTTCGTCCGGGACGTCCTCGGGTTCCCCGGGGTCGACGCGGGCGGCGGCTGGCTGATCTTCGGACTGCCGCCGGCCGAGCTCGCCGTCCACCCCACCGAGGGCGGGGCCTCGCACGAGCTGTACCTGATGTGCGAGGACCTCGACGCCCTGCTCGGCGAACTCCGCGCCCGCGGTGTCGGGATCGCCCGCGAGCCGAGTGACCGGGGCTGGGGCCGGCTCGCCGCGATCCGCCTCCCGAGCGGTGCGGAACTCGCGGTGTACGAGCCGCGGCATCCCACGGCCCACGGTCGCTGAGCAGCCTCCTCCCGGCGCCGCGGGACGGCGGGAATCCTGCCGCACGGCCGCCGGCGGGAACCCCGCCGCGGTGCCGGACGGCGGGCGTCCCGCCGCGGTGCCGGTCTCAGTCGCCCGGGTGGGCCATGGAGTCGATGGCCACGGCCGCTGCCAGGACGGTGGTGTGGTCGGCGTCCGGGCCGATGTCCACGGCGTAGGTGTCGCGGACCCGGAACCACTTCTTCGAGACCTCGGCGATCTTGTAGCCGTCGCGCTCGATGGTGTACTCGTGGTCGACCACGTTGCCGTCCACGGTGAGGTCGTCGCCGTCCTCCTGCTTGATCGTCCACCGGTCGCGGACGGGGCTGATCACGGCCTTCTTGACGACGGCGACCCGGTGCCCCTCGGCGTCGTCGATCGCCATCGAGTCCTTGATCCGCAGCGGCCGGCTCTGCACGGTCGCCACCCGGTGGCCCTGCCCGTCCTCCAGGTGGAAGGTACGGCGGGCGCGGAGCGCCTTGCCGTCGACCTTGTAGACGTGGTCACCGGACTCGTCGTCGATCCAGTAGTCGTCGCCGATCGACACCATCTTCTGCTGCATGCGGTACCGGGTCACGCCGTCGCCGTGGTCGAAGGCGCGGTTGGCCTCCCGGCGTTCCCGTCGTTCCTGGAACATCGTGCCGTCCTTTCGGGCCCCGCCGCCGGGCGCGGCGGCGGGCGAGGATCCGT
>NZ_JBEYFP010001472.1:0-1022 GCF_040634455.1 Kitasatospora sp. NPDC007106 | reverse complement strand
CGCCCGGCCGGCAGCGGACGCCCGTCCGGACCGCACACCCGGACCGCCGTCACCGCCGGGTCGGGCCGGCCCACCCGCAGCACGTCGCCGTCCGGATCCGTCCAGCGGGTGTGGCAGTTCATGCCGTCGCTCGACCCGTACACGTTGACCAGCGGCCGGCCGAACCGGGCCAGCGCCCCGCGCAGCACCGCCGGGGTGAGCATCGCCGAACTCGACACCACCGCCTGCAGCGAGGAGAGGTCCTCGGCCGGCACCGGCGGCTGCTCGGCCATCCGGCGCAGCATGGTGGGGACGGCCGCGAGATGCGTCGGCCGCAGCCGGGAGACCGCCCGCAGCGACCCGGCCGGGTCGAAGCCGTCCCGCAGCAGCACCGTCGCCCCGCAGCGCACCAGCGCCACGACGGCCAGCGAGCCGTACGCCGTCGCCGGGGAGACCAGCAGCAGCACCCGTGGCGGGGCGCCGTCCACCGTCCGCAGCACCTCCTCGACGTAGCGGCCGCGGCCGCCCGCCAGGGCGTTGTGCGAGTAGGCGATCATCTTCGGCGCCGCCTCGGACCCGGAGGAGACCAGGATCCGGGCCGGCGCCTCCGGGTCCACCGCGACCGGCGGCACCTCGCGGCCGAGCGGCAGCGGCAGCGCCTCCACATCCAGGACCCGGTGCAGGTACGGCAGTTCACCGCGGAGATCGGCGAGCAGCTCCAGCGGGCGGCCGCCCGACGGCAGTTCGCCCACGGTCAGCACGGTGTCCGCCCGGGAGGTGCCCAGCAGGGCGGCCAGGTCCCGCCGCCCGTGCCCCGGTACGCAGGGCAGCACCACCGCACCGAGCGCCGCGACCGCGAGGTCCGCCGCCAAGGAGCGGCGGTCGGCCGGAAGTTGGGTGGCCACCACGGAGCCCGCGGCCACCCCGCGGGCCGCCAGCGCCGCCGCGAGGCCGCGCACCCGGCCGTCCAACTCCCGGTAGGAGAGCGCCCCCCGACCGTCCACCACCGCCGTCCGCCCGGGGTGTGCCGCGACCCGCTCCGC
>NZ_JBEYFP010001471.1:0-1022 GCF_040634455.1 Kitasatospora sp. NPDC007106 | reverse complement strand
GCCGGACGTGGTGGCGGTGGTGCCGCCCGGCCTCGGTCTGCGGACGGCGCTGCGCGCGGCCCGGCCCGGGCTGCTGTACCTCCTCGTGGTGCTGCCGGTCGTCGCGGGGGTGATGGCCTTCGGGATCGAACTCGTCCGGACGGCCGTCTCGGGCGACATCGACCCGGACACGCTCCCCTGAACCCGGCCACCACCGCCGGTCGCGGCGGATCAGGGGCGCTGCCACCGGCGGCGGGGGTGCCCCTGCTCCGGGCCGGGAGCCGCGGCCCGCTCGGCCCGCTCCGCGGCAACGGCCCGCCGTGCGGCCGCGGCGGCCTGCGGGTCGTCGAACTCCCGTGACAGCACCTCGATCCGCCCGGTCGCGGGATCGTGCCGCACGGTGTCCAGCGCCATGCCGTCGAGCTGGGCGACCGTCTCCGCGTGGACGGTCGTGTCCAGGGGCAGGACCGCCAGCTTCGGGTCGTCCGCGGTGACGGTCACCTCCTCCGCGAGCAGGGTGTCCAGCAGCCGCCGCGGGGTCTGCGACGGCAGCCGCTCGTCCACCGCCACGTGCAGCATCAGCTGCTCGAACCCCGTGTCCACCCACCGCGCGTGGGACACCCACACCGAGCGCACGGTCGGGAACTCCCCGATCCGGCGCCGCAAAGCATCCCGCAGCGCCACCGCCACCGGATGGACGGACCGGGTCAGCCGCATCTCCTTGCCCTCCCCGCCCCGCCACCCGCGCTCGTGGAGCACCCGGGCCACCAGCCCGATCGGCAGGCCGGCGCGGCCCCGGTCGGAGTGCAGCACCAGCACGGGGACGCCCGTCCGCTCGGCGATGTCCCACAGTCGCAGCGCGTCGCAGTGGAACGCCGCCGCCGGCTCCGCCACCTGCTCGGCGAGGCACGCCGCACTGACGTAGCCCGGCAGGTACGGGACGTCGTCCTCGCTCCGCCGGAACAGGACCTTGCCGCTCTCCGCCACGGGCACGTACACCCCGTGGTCCGCCACGGCGGCGAGCAGCGCCTCCCACTCCGTAC
>NZ_JBEYFP010001470.1:0-1024 GCF_040634455.1 Kitasatospora sp. NPDC007106 | reverse complement strand
GGACGTGGGAGGCCGCGATAGGCCCCGGGGAGCTGTCAACCGAGCTTTGATCCGGGATGCCCTTCCGCGCACCCGCTCCCGCCGATGCACCGTCGGCGTCCGTCGCGCACCCGTCCGTCCACCCACCCGTACGTCCGGGCGGCCCTGCCGCGCGCCCCGCCGCGCGCGTGCTCCGCCGTGCCCGCCCACCGTAGAGAGGCCCGCCCCATGCCCGTCGAGTTCCTCGGCATCGCCGCCACCGGCGACGGCTCGGAGACCACGCCCCGCACCACCGCCGCGTTCGACCGCGAGTACACCCTGCGGCTCGCCCGCGCCCACGAGGACAACGGCTGGGACCGCGTGCTGTTCGCCTACGGCGCCGGCTCGCCGGAGCCCGCCGCGGCCGCCGCCTTCCTCGCCTCGAAGCTGGACCGGCTGCAGATCCTGCTGGCGCACCGCCCGAACGTCTCGTACCCGACGTTCGCGGCGAAGACCTTCGCCACCCTGGACCGGATCAGCGACGGCCGGCTGACCGTCCACTTCATCACCGGCGGCAACGACCACGAGCAGCGCCGCGAGGGCGACTACCTCACCAAGGACGAACGCTACGAGCGCACCCGCGAGTACATCGGCATCGTCAAGAGGGCCTGGACCTCGCACGAGCCGTTCGACCACCACGGCACCCACTACCGGTTCGAGGACTTCGTCTCCGACGTCTTCCCCGTGCAGCAGCCCCGGCCGGGCGTGTCGTTCGGCGGCTCCTCGGAGGCGGCGTACGCGGCCGGCGGGGCCGAGGCGGACGTCTACTGCCTGTGGGGCGAGCCGCTGGCCCGCACCGCCGAGCAGATCGAGAAGGTCGAGCGGGCCGCCCGCGCCGCGGGCCGCACCGACACCCCGCGGATCCAGGTCGCGTTCCGGCCGATCATCGCCGCCACCGAGGAACTCGCCTGGGAGAAGGCGCACCGGACGGTCGGCGCGATCCGGGAGGTCCTCGGCAAGGGCTGGGAGGAACGCGCCGCGAGCGGCCTGGCCTTCCTGCGCCGTC
>NZ_JBEYFP010001469.1:0-1025 GCF_040634455.1 Kitasatospora sp. NPDC007106 | reverse complement strand
CGGCCGTGGTCACCCCGGTCTTCATGGTGCTGCAGTTCATCTCCGGCGTGTTCTTCCCGTTCGGCCAGCTGCCGCACTGGATGACCGGCTCTCCCTGCTCGTCCAGTTCAAGGACGTTGGCGAAGATGGCGAAGCAGATCTCCACTTGTGAAGGCGAGTCACGGAGCTCTTCCCAGTAGTCGACCCCTTCGAGTAGTGGGTGGCCCACCGAGCCACGGGCGAGCCATCCGGCAAAGCGCCGGAAGGCGCTCGAAGTACCGCGACTGAGGTGTGAAGGCATACCAGGAATCTAGCCACAGCGGGCAACGGTCACATCGCCGACCTCGCATCACTGGGGCCGCACGCCAGCGCCGCGGCTGGAGTCGGCCACGGAGCTCCGCTTGCCGTCGCACTGGCTCTGCGGTGCCGTCATGGTGTCGTTGCCGGCGCCCGCGCCGGGCACAAGGACGGGTGATTGCCGCCCGGAGGGAAGTCTCGTTCGGGAGTTCCGCCTCTGGGCGGCACGTTCGGGTTCGCCGGGAGCTCGGCCGGCAGGCAGCAGGACGGAGCGTCCCAGTACCGGCACCGCCGGGCGGCGTGTCACGCCGCCGTCCCGGCGTCGTCCTGCCCGGTGCCCGGGGGCGGCGCTCCTGTCCTGACCGACAGCACGGACCCCGGGTGGAGGTGGCAACGTATGGCGGAGGCTGGGATCGACTACGCAGCGGCGTTCCAGGCGCTTCCCGGCGCGATCACGCTCCTCACCCCGCAGCTCGTGTTCGCGGCCGCCAACGAGACGTTCCTGCGCCAGGCCGAGCGCAGCCGCGACGTGGGCGAGCCCGGGGTTGAACGTCTCGGAGCAGCCGTCACTCCGGACGGCTGGCCCACCTGGCCCGACGACCCGCCCAACCGATCTGACCGACCCCGTCCGGCGCCGCGGGCGCGGCTCGCGGCGGCGGGCCCAGTGGCGGCCAATTCCCGCCCCCCCAAGGGTGGACCGGGGATAACGGGGCGGGGCAGTTACACGGCCGAGGGGCGCCGCGCAACCC
>NZ_JBEYFP010001468.1:0-1026 GCF_040634455.1 Kitasatospora sp. NPDC007106 | reverse complement strand
CCACGCCCTCCGGAGCGGGTCGGGTGAGGGCCGCAGCGAAACCGCTGCGCTGCTCCTCAGGAGTGGGCCGGGTCTCGCTGCGAGGGGCGGAGCGGAGTACGGCGTCCAGGGCGTCGCGCTGCTGTCGGGACATGCGGGCCTCCATGGGTCGGGATGCGAGGATGGATTCCTGGGAATCCACCTGCCTGACCCCAACCGGATTCCAAGGAAGATGATTCCCGGGAATCTACTGGAAGGCCAATGTGAGCCACATCACCCCGATCTTCACCGATCTGGTCCGCGTCGAGACCCGGCTCTACAACGCGGTGAGCGCTCGGTTGCGCGCCGAACAAGGGCTGGGACTGGGGCAGTTCGAGCTTCTGGAGATCATCGACCGCGTGCCGGAGTGCCGCGTGCTCGACATCGTCGGCGAACTGGCGATCACCGTGGGAGCCGTCAGCAAGGCCGTCGACCGGCTGGTGGCTGCAGGCTGGTGCCAGAGGGTCGCACACCCCCAGGACCGCCGCTCGTCCGTCCTGCGCCTCACACCCGCGGGCGAGAAGCAGCTGTCCGCCTCCCGTCCCGTCGTCGAGGGCGAGCTCACCTCGCTGACCTCGACGGTTCCCCCCGACGACCTGGCCCGCATCGCCTCAACCCTGGCCGCCCTCCGCGCGACCCTCGAGGCGAGCCCCCACGGGGCCCGCCGGGAGGAGGGGAAATGACCCGCGAACGGCATCCGCCCCGGAGTCGAGTGACACCGCCCGGGCGGCCTGCACCGCGCCGGCTCCGGCCGCCGGCCGCGCACTCGGCCCGCCGCCGTTCCGCCTGTGGCCCAGGGCCCTCCCCGGTGATGGGTTGATCCGGCGCTCCACTTGGCGGCCTTCGCAGCTCTCGCGCTCGGTCTCGGCCGAGGCGCCTCGGTGCCGGCGTGCCGGCGTGCCAGCGTGCCAGCGTGCCAGCGTGCCAGCGTGCCAGCGTGCCAGCGTGCCAGCGTGCCAGCGTGCCAGCGTGCCAGCGTGCCAGCGTGCCAGCGGCTGACCGATGGCC
>NZ_JBEYFP010001467.1:0-1027 GCF_040634455.1 Kitasatospora sp. NPDC007106 | reverse complement strand
CCAGAGCACGCCTGATCTCCACGGTGCGCCAGGCCCGTGACGGATCGGTCCGCAGGAGGCGCAATGTGCGTTCGCGAAAGCCGAGCGCCTGCTCGTGGAGAGGCTGCTGGTCCGGTGCCGGGCGGGGCCGGACCGTGATCGTCGTCAGAGTGATCGGCTGACTGGCGGCCGGCCTGGGCTCGGACAGCTTGCCGCTGTACTGCGACATCGGGCACTTCACCTTGCGTGCGCTGGTCCTCGCCCGGCGGGCGGGCAGCAGGTTGTCCAGGACCGCCCGGCCGATCGCTCCCAGTCGGTCCGTGGGACCGAGGACGCCCTGGGCGGTGACCACCTGCTCCGTGGCGGTGTGGAGGGCGACGGTGAAGCTTGCCCGGTCGGGGTCAGCCCCGGGGAGGGACTCCACCGCCTCGACCATGATCCGGCGCAGGGTCTGGTAGATGGACAGCAGGGCCCACAGCTCCTGTTCCAGGCCTGCCGGCTCGGCCGAGCGCAGGACACGTCCGGCGAACAGGGTGTCCTTCAGCGCGAGGAAGGAGACTTCGATCTCCCAGCGCTCGTGGTAGAGCCCGATCAGGCGGGCCGCGGGATCCGTGCGGTGGTCCAGCAAGGTGGTGATGAGCCGGTAGCGGTCGCCGATGCGTCGGCCGTCGGCGCATTCGACGGTGACGTCGGCCTCGATGATCCGGAACGTACGGCCCAGCAGCCGGGTCAGGTACGAACCGTCCGGCAGCACGGCCATCACCGCCGGCCGGCGTCGCTGCGTCGAGCGAGCCAGCAACTGTGCGCCGGTCCCGGCGACCTCGTTCAGGAACTCGTCCCCGGTGAAGCCGCGGTCGATCAGCAGCAGCATGCCGGCGTCCAGCAGGTGCAGCAGCCTGCGGGCGTACCCGGGCTCGCCCTCACCGGTCGGGCCGAACACTGCCCCCAGCAGAGCCCGCGTCCCGGTCTCGCACAGCGCCATCAGCCGCACATGCGGATACCCCTCCACCCCTCGGTGGCGCCGGGTCTTTCCCAGCAGGCCGCGGAT
>NZ_JBEYFP010001466.1:0-1028 GCF_040634455.1 Kitasatospora sp. NPDC007106 | reverse complement strand
CCGGCTTCGTGGCCTACTACTGCGTCGACGCCGGTGATGGAGTGATGGTCTCCACCAGCGTCTTCGAGGACCGGGCCGGGGCCGAGGAGTCGGTCGCCCGGGCGGCGGACTTCGTCCGCGACAACCTCGCCTCGCTCCTTCCGAACCCGCCGCTGGTGACGGCGGGTCAGGTCGTGGCCGCCGGCTAGCAGGCCGGGTACGTTCCCGCGGTCGCCCCGCCCCGCCCGTCTGAGTACGGATACTCATTGCGCCACGGCCGTTCGAGGGCGGATGATCTCCAGCGCCATGATGTTCACGAGGGGGCGGGGATGATCGAGTTCGACGACGACCGGTACGAGGAAGCCGGGTTCGCGGACAACGAGTACGGGGCGGAGGAGGCGCCGGCGGAGGCGGCGACCAGGCGGCGCCGGGCGGTCCGGATCGGCGTCGCGGTCGTCTGCGGGGGCATGCTGGCGGTCGGCGGGGTGGGCGCGTACAACGTCGCGAACGCCGTCTGGGGCGGCTCCGGCGGGGGTGGGGTGAAGCCCGCGCAGCCCGTGGTGGCGACGGCCACTCAGGCGCCGACCGCCCAGGAGGCGGAGACCGCGGCCAAGGGCTTCCTCGATGCCTGGGCCAAGCGGGACTTCGCGGCCGCCGCCGCGCTGACCGACCGCCAGGACCTCGCCACCGGTGCCCTGACCGAGTTTCAGCAGACCGTGAACCCCATGGAGTTCACCCTCACCCCGACCGGTGCTGCCGCCGCCTCGGCGGGGCAGCCGGGCCGCACGGCCGAGGGCTTCCACGCCCGGATGCGGTTCCAGGGCACCGACCGTGCCTGGGAGTACGACGGCAGCCTCGGCGTGGTGCGCACCGACGAGGGACGGATCGCCGTGCACTGGGACCCGAGCGTGATCCACCCGAGCCTGGCGGCCGGCGGGTCGATCGCCGTCCGGACGGTGGACGCGCTGCCCGGCCGGCTGGTCGACCGGAACGGCAAGCCCTTTGAGGAGTCCTCGCCCGTGAAGGCGATGCTGGCCGGCGTGAAGACG
>NZ_JBEYFP010001465.1:0-1028 GCF_040634455.1 Kitasatospora sp. NPDC007106 | reverse complement strand
GGCCGACGCCGCGGTGGTGTGTCGCTGCCGGGCCCGGTGCGCCGCGGCGTCGATACTCCGAAGCGATGCGGAGGAGAGGGCGCCGATGGAGTTCCTGGTCGACATGGTGACCACCGTCCCCGACGGCACGTCCGAGGAGGCCGTCGCCGACATGCGGGCACGGGAGGCCGTCCGGGCACGGGAACTCGCCGCCCTCGGACACCTGGTGCGGCTGTGGCGACCGCCGCTGGCACCGGGGGAGTGGCGCAGCTGGGGCCTGTTCGACGCACCCGACGCGGAGCAGCTGGAGCAGCTGCTCGCCTCCATGCCGCTGCGGGCCTGGCGCCGGGACACCGTCACCCCGCTCACCCCGCACCCCAACGACCCCGGCCCCGGGGCCGCCCGATGAACGGCGGACCCGGCGGCGAGCAGGACCTGCGCGGCGTGCTCGACCGGTGGAAGGCCGCCGTCGACGCCCACGCACCCGAGCTGGTCGCCGCCTGCTTCACCGAGGACGCGATCTTCCAGGGCCTGCACCCCTACACCGTCGGCCGCACCGGCATCGCCGACTACTACCGCGCGCAACCGCTCGGCATGACCGCCCACTACCGGATCCTGGAGACCCGCCGCCCCGCCGACGGCCTCCTCCTCGGCTGGCTCGCCGTCGACTTCGCCTTCACCGACCGCCCCACCCTGAGCGTGCAGCTCGGCGTCCTGCTCCGCCGGACGACCGACGGCTGGTCCATCGGCCACTACCAGGTGTCGCTGCTGCCCTGACGCCCCGGGCACCGCGCCGGCCGCCCGCCCCGCCCGTCCGTGGTCGGCCTCAGCCCACGGTCACCACCCGGGCCCAGGCCGGAGGCGTGTCCGGGACGTAGTCGGGATCGTCCTCGTTCCAGGACCGCGGGGAGCCCTCGCGGTGGAACAGCCCGACCACCGTGCGGCAGGCGGGCCGCTCCCGCGGCCACGGGGTCTGACCATCGGTCAGGACCACCACCACGTCCGGCCGCGGCCTGGACCGCAGCGCCGCGGCGAAGCCCTCGCGCAGG
>NZ_JBEYFP010001464.1:0-1028 GCF_040634455.1 Kitasatospora sp. NPDC007106 | reverse complement strand
CCTACCCGACGCTCGTCCGATCTCCCGACCTGCTGGTTCTCCACACCCTGCGCTGCACCGGATTCGCCGAACTCGCCCGGGCGGCCGAGGCCGTCGGCCTCCCCGAGGCCGACGTGGAGTCCGAGCTGATCGACCTGGCGGTGGCCGGGCTGGTCACCCGGATCTCCGGCCCCTTCGGCGGCTGGGGCCTGACCGAGGCCGGCCGCGCCGCCGACGCCGAACGGATCGCGGCCGAACTCGCGGCCTCCGCGGCCCGGGAGCCCGTCTCCGAGGTCTACGAGCGCTTCCTCGTCCTCAACCCGGAACTCCTCGACCTCTGCACGGCCTGGCAGACCCGCCCGGTCGACGGCGCGATGGCCCTCAACGACCACGCCGACACCACCTACGACACCCTCGTGCTGACCCGGCTGACCGACCTCGACCGCCGGGCCGCCGAGGTCTGCGCCGAGCTGTCGGCCGTCCTGCACCGCTTCGCCCGCTACCGGGAGCGGTTGGCCGGCGCGCTCGGCCGCGCCCACGCGGGCGAGCAGGGCGCCGTCACCGAGAGCACCGACTCGTACCACGCCGTCTGGTTCCAGCTGCACGAGGACCTGCTGACCACCCTCGGCATCCCCCGCCACTGAGCCGCCCGGCGGCCCGCTGCGCCGTTCAGCGGTCGTCGGACCAGTCCGCGTCGACCGGCGGGACACCGGTGGCCAGCACGTGGCCGACGATCCGCAGGCCCTCCGGGAGCGGCACGGTCTCCGTGTCGGGGTACTCGTCGTGCTGACCGTTCGTCAGGACGAAACCGGTGCTGCGGCCGGCGGCCAGCGGATCCACGGCGTGCCCGCCCGGGTCGCCCTCGGGATCGAGCAGCAGCACCATCGCGCGCTCGCCGTTGCTGACGACGCCCAGCGACCGGCCGGAGGAGGCGGCCAGCCAGGTCTCCAACCGTCCCGCGGCGATCCGACCGCGCAGCAGGTCGAGCGCCGCCTCGACCGTCGCCGGAGCGGTGCCGTCGTCGAAGACCCAGGACTCGCCCATGTCTT
>NZ_JBEYFP010001463.1:0-1031 GCF_040634455.1 Kitasatospora sp. NPDC007106 | reverse complement strand
GGGCTCGCCGCGGTCCACGGCGGCGGCGACCGCGCCGAGCACCTCCTCGGCGCCGATCAGGGCGGCCTCGATCTCGCCGAGTGCGGAGCGGTAGCGCGGCAGGGTGGCGAGCGGTTCGGTGAGGTTGGCCGGGGTGCGCTGCCGCAGGAAGCGGACCAGCCAGTCCTGGGCGGCGCGGGCGGTGCCGAGGTGGACGGCGGACAGCGCGAGGTCGTGCCAGGCCCGGGCGGTGCCGGCGGCGGCCTGCTGCTCCGGGGTGTCGCGGCCGGGGGCGGTGAGCCGGACGGCGAGTTCGGGGGCGACCCGCACCCGGTCGAGGACGATGTCGTGGCCGGCGCTGGCGCGCAGGCCGAGCTGGTCCCAGACCGGGTCGATCTCCAGGCCGGGGCTGTCGCCGCGGACGAGGAACAGGCCCGTCCGGGGCACGGCCTCGTCGGTGCAGGCGGGCACGGCCATCCAGGCGAGCGCCTCGGCGCCGCTGCAGTCGTGCTTCCGGCCCGTCAACTCCCAGGCCTCGCCGTCCCAGTGGGCCACCGTGGCGGGTGCGCCGGGCTCGCCGCGGAGCGTGCCGAGCAGGGCCGGTCCGCGGCGGGACTCGGTGAGCACCCTGCGGTAGGCGGCGGCCGGCCACAGCCCGGCGCGGGCCTGTTCGGCGTGGAGCAGCAGGGTGTGGGCGGCGAGGACGGCGACGGAGGCGTCGCCGCGGCCGAGTCCGGCGAGCGCGCGGACGGTGTCGGCGAGTCCGGCGCCGGCGCCGCCGTGCCGGTGGGCCACGGTGAGGGTGAGCAGTCCGGCCTCGTGGACGGCTTCGACGCCCTGGTAGGGGAAGGTGCCGTCGCGGTCGTGCTCCTCCGCGCGGGCGGCGAGCAGGTCGGCGACGCGGGGCAGGCGGGCGAGGGCGTCGGTGACGGCGGTGCGCTCGTGGGGCGGGGCGGTGGCGGGGGTCATGTCGGGGGCCTCCGGGCTGCGGCGGGACGCGGGCTGCGGGGCGGCACCGTCCGGGCCGTCCGCGGGCGCTGGGCCGGCGGTCC
>NZ_JBEYFP010001462.1:0-1032 GCF_040634455.1 Kitasatospora sp. NPDC007106 | reverse complement strand
GCGGATCGGCGGCCCGAACGGCAGCGGCAAGTCCACCCTGCTGCGGATCGCGGCCGGGGTGGAGCGCCCCACGGAGGGCACTGCCGAGCTGCCCGCCCGACGGGCCTACGTGCCCGAACGCTTCCCGCCCGCACTGCCCTTCGACGCCCGCGGCTACCTGCGGCACCTCGGCCGCGTCCGCGGGATGGACGCCGCGGAGGCCGACCGCAGGGCCGAGCACTGGCTGGACGCCTTCGGCATCGCGGACCGGGCCGGCACCCCGCTCGCCGAACTCTCCAAGGGCACCTGCCAGAAGGTCGCCGTCGCCCAGGCCCTGCTCGCCGACGCCGACCTGCTGGTGCTCGACGAGGCCTGGACGGGACTCGACCCCGCCGCCCGCGCCCGGCTCGACGAGGCGGCCGCCGACCGGGCCGCCCGCGGCGGACGGGTGCTCTTCGTGGACCACGACCCGGCCCGGCTCGCCGGGCTCACCACCGCCGCGTACGAGCTCGACGACGGCGCCCTGCGGCCCGTCGGCACCGGGCCGGCCGGTGGTGCGACCGTGCTGGTCGAGGTGGAGACCGCCGGGCCGGGCCCGCTGCCCGAGCGGCTGCCCGGCGCACCCCGCCGCACCGGTCTGCCCGGCGGGGCCGTCCGGCTGGAGGTGGCCGGGGCGCACTCGGACGCCCTGCTGCGCGCCCTGCTCGCGGGCGACCGCGGCGTGCACGTGCGCAGTCTGGTGGCCGTCCCCGGGCCGACGGCCGACGGGCACGCCCACGACGCGCGGGGCGATGCCGGACAGGACGCCGAGGACGTGCAGGCCGTTCCGGAGGAGGCCCGGTGACCGCCCTGATCCGCTATCAACTGGAGCTGCTGCTGCGCTCCCACCGCCTGATGCCGCCCGCGCTCTGCTACGGGGTGTTGATGGTGCTCGGGCTGTCCGGTGGGGACGACCCGCTCGGCGGCCACGCCTGGAGCGCCGGTCTGCTGCTGCCGGTCACCACCTGGCTGGTGCGCTGCGCGGTGACCGCCGAGCCCGCGGCCGCCCGGGCC
>NZ_JBEYFP010001461.1:0-1033 GCF_040634455.1 Kitasatospora sp. NPDC007106 | reverse complement strand
GGCACCGCGACCACCGTCGCCGAGGCCGAGGCGCTGGAGCGGGCCGGTGCCGACGTGGTGGTCGCCTCGGGCAGCGACGCCGGCGGGCACCGCGGCGCCTTCCTGGCGCCGGTGCGCGAGTCGCTGGTCGGCACCTTCTCGCTGGTGCCGCAGGTGGTGGACGCGGTGCGGGTGCCGGTGGTGGCGGCGGGCGGGATCACCGACGGGCGCGGCCTGGCCGCCGCCCTGCTGCTCGGTGCGGACGCGGTGCAGATCGGCACCGGCTTCCTGGCCTGCGCCGAGTCCGCGGCGAGCGAGGTGCACCGCCGCGCCCTGCTCTCGCCGGAGGCCCGGACGACCGTGCTCACCCGGCTGTTCTCCGGCCGGACGGCGCGCGGCATCGCCAACCGCTTCGTCCGTGAGATGGCCGCCCACGAGGAGACCGTCCCGCCCTATCCGGTGCAGAACGCGCTGATGCTGCCGCTGCGCGCCGAGGCGGCCGCCCGGGGCAGGTCGGATCTGGTCAACCTGTGGTCCGGGCAGGCCGCCGGGCTCGCGGTCGGCGGAGCCGCCGCCGACTACCTGTCGGGGGTGCTGGCGGAGGCCGGGCGGCTGCTCGGCCGTCCGCTCTGACCCGCCGACGGTCGGTCAGGCCTCGCCCGGGTGCCAGGCGGGCCACTCCCACGGACGGTCGACCCAGTGCACCAGGACGGGGTCGTGCGGGTCGAGCTCGGGGAAGGCGTGCTTGACCTCGGGCTCGAACTCCTCGGGGGCGAGCGGCTTCCAGCCGCTGCCCTTGAAGTGCACCAGCCGGTAGCGGCTGTCGGTGCGGAACTCGGCGACCTCGACCAGGGGCTCGGTGGTGCTGTTGCTGTTCATGCCCCCCAGCATCGTCCGGGGCCCGGGGGCGCGCACCCGCACCGCACCACCGTGTCCGCCGCCCGGTGCCGTTCCGCGCCGGCGGGCCGGCTCGTTGGGCACGGCGGCCCCCGCCGCGACCCGCGGGGCGGCCCGCCGCGCGGACGGGAGACCGGGATGGACGAACAGTGGAAGG
>NZ_JBEYFP010001460.1:0-1036 GCF_040634455.1 Kitasatospora sp. NPDC007106 | reverse complement strand
TGCTTCAACCGGCCGAGTCGTTTCTGCCGACTGCTTCGCCCGGGCCTGCTGCTCGCTGGTCATGCCGGGCCCCTTTCTCCGCCTTTTTCACCAACAAGTGTTGTCCTTATTCGGGTCACCCGTCAAGACGAGCAGGCCACAGCTCCACGAACAGGGGCATGTCGCCGTACGTGGGAGTTATCGTGAACAGGTGACCAGTGACGAGAGCGACCGGGGCACGGCGCCGCACGACCCGGCCGACCGCATCCTGTCGGTGAGTGTGCTCGGCGAGGAGTCGCGCAGGCGGATGTTCGCCTTCGTCCGACGCGCCGGCCGGCCGGTGACCCGGGACGAGGCGGCCGCGAGCGTGGGCATCTCCCGCAAGCTCGCCGCCTTCCACCTCGACAAGCTCGTCGACGCCGGTCTGCTGCAGGCCCGCTACGGCGCGCCCGGGGCCGTCCGCAAGGTGGGCCGCCAGCCCAAGGTCTACGAGCCGACCGATGCCCAGATCACCGTCTCGATCCCCGACCGCCGCCACGAGTTGCTGGCCGACCTGCTCCTGGACGCCGTCCTGGCCCAGAGCGGCGGCGGCAGCGCGGCCCGGGCCGCCGTGGACGTGGCGGCCGGCCGCGGCCGCCGGCTCGGCGAGGAGGAGCGCGAGTCCGGGCGTCCCGGGCGGCTCGGGGTGGAACGCGGGCTGACGATGTGCGAGCAGATGCTGGAGACCTACGGGTACGAGCCCGTCCGGGAGTCGCCGACCGAGGTCCGGCTGCGCAACTGCCCGTTCCACCCGCTCGCCGCCAAGGCGCCGGAGCTGGTGTGCGGCATGAACCACGCCTTCCTCGACGGCTACCTCCGGGGCCTGGAGGTCCCGGGCGTCGAAGCCGTCCTAGACCCCGTTCCCGGGGAGTGCTGCGTCCGTCTGCAGCCCGCTCCCCCAGCACCCGACGCCGCCCGCTGAGACGGCCGGACCGAAGGAACGCCTGGCAGTTGTCTTGGAGGAGGTCACGGCGCTGATCCGCGCCACCGGCGCCGAACTACGCGTCGAGGATGTGGC
>NZ_JBEYFP010001459.1:0-1038 GCF_040634455.1 Kitasatospora sp. NPDC007106 | reverse complement strand
CACACGCACCGCACTGGCCGGTTTGCTCGTCGCCGGTACCGTCCTGGGCCTGCCCTCCACCGCGGAGGCCAAGGCCACCCGGTACCGGCAGGGCAGCGCGAACGACGTCAGCCGCGCCTCCTGGGCCGGCCCCGCCTACACCATGAACGGCTCCGGCGGGATCGTCGGCGCCACCATGGCCAAGGCCGTCGACGCGATCAGAGGCTGCACCGGCACCGTCGACGTCACGGTCCTCGCCGCGTCCGCCGCCTCCGGCAGCCCCGCCCCGGAGTGCGACGTGATCGCCGGCCTGCCGAACGTCAACTCCTGTACCACCTACGTCCTCACCTCGGCACAGGACGCATCCGGCTCCCAGTGAACACGGACGTGCGCAACGCCGAGTTCGGGTACTTCGCCGGCGGCAACCAGTGCGACTACGCCTGCTGGAAGGGCACCCCGCTCGAGGCCTCCGTCGAGTCCGTGGTCGCCAGAGGCGGAGGTGTCGGCGCGGCAGCGCAGGCCACCACGTCAACAGCGCGATCGTCTACGACGCCTGCACCGCCGGAACCGACTCGGCCACCGCACCGTCCGACCCGTACGACCGCAGCGTGACGTTCACGACCGGCATGTTCAGCTGGCCGAACTACGCGGGCACCGTCAACGACTCGCACTTCGTGACCCGCGACCGCATGGGCCGCACCATGGCCTTCGTCGCCCGGGCCGTCAAAGACGGCCTGACCTCCTCCGGCAAGGCCTGGGGCGTGGGAGTGGAGGAAGGAGGCTCGCTCTTCGTCGACAGGAACGGCCTCGCCACCCTCTCGGGCCGGGACGCGTACGTCGTCCTCGCCGACCACCGGCCCGAACAGGCCGTCTCCGGCAAACCGCTGACCTACTCGAACTTCAAGATCTGGCGGCTGCGCCCCGGTGACACCTACGACTTCGGGAACCGCCCCGCCTGGGGGTACTACACCCGCAGCGTGACCAACGGGGTCACCGACCCCGACCTGTACTCCGACGCGGGTGCGGCCGGCAGGGAACAGTCCCCCTGCCCGGCCGCAC
>NZ_JBEYFP010001458.1:0-1041 GCF_040634455.1 Kitasatospora sp. NPDC007106 | reverse complement strand
CACGGTGTGGGACGGGTGGCCGCCGCGCACCGCCGCCACCACCCTGCGCAACTACGTGAGCGGATCGGCCAGTCGGCGCCGACGCCGTCGTCGCTGCGGGTGGAGAAGTCGGAGGGGTGGAAGCGCGGCACGAAGCCGGCGAAGTGCACGGTCGAACCGCCCACGCCGCGGCCGGAGTTGTTGGAGCCCATCGGGACGGGGTCGGTGCCGGAGATGACCCGCGGTTCGGTCCAGTACAGGTGGTGGGAGCCGGCCTCGTCGCTGACCCAGTGGGTGTCCGGGTCCCAGAACGGCCCGGCCTCCAGGCAGACCACGGACCAGCCGGCGTGCGCCATCCGCTGGGTGAGGGTGGCGCCGCCCGCGCCGCAGCCGACCACCACGAGGTCGACCTCCTCGGTGTCGTCGAAGCGCCGCATGTGCTCGACCAGCCGGTGGTCGAAGCGGGTGCCGTCCTCGGGCAGCAGCCAGGCGGAGGCGTTGCGTTCGCGGATCGCCTTCTGCGAGGAGGCCGTGAGGCGCAGGGTGCCGGCGGCCTCGCGGAGCCGGCTGCGTACGGCGCCGCTCATCCGGTCCTCCTGCCGTCACGAGGGTCCGCCGGGTCGACGGGGTCCGCGTCCGCCGCCTCGAAGGGCTCGCGCAGGCCAATGCCGAGGCGCTGGTAGCCGCGCGGGTAGGCCGGGCCGGGGAAGCCGATCTCGTTCCAGGCCCAGGGGTGGGAGTAGAAGGCGGTGCAGGCGTAGCGGGTCCACAGGCTCCACACGTGCTGGGCGGGCAGGCCGTGCCAGGGTTTGCCGTGCAGGTCCTGGACGGCCTGGACCAGCTCCTTCTGCTGCCCGGTGTCGAGGTCGGCGAAGGAGGCGGCGCCGTGCCGCTCCGCGGCGTCCTCGTCGAGGGCGGCGAGGGTGGCCCGCCAGGCGTCGCCGTCCTCGGGCATGTCGGTGTAGCGCCAGCCGTCGGTCTGCGCCTCGGCGAGCCGGGCGTCGACCATCTGCAGCACGGGCACCTTCGGGGCGCCGGGCGGGCCGTCCTGGGCGAGCAGCC
>NZ_JBEYFP010001457.1:0-1041 GCF_040634455.1 Kitasatospora sp. NPDC007106 | reverse complement strand
CCCCTGCACCCCTTGCGGTGCAGGGGGCTCCGCCGTCCCCCGCGCCCCTTGCGGTGCGCCGTGTCCCTGGCGGACACGGCCGCCGTCCCGGCGCCCGTTCACTCCTCCAGCTGCTGCTCGGACCAGATGGTCTTGCCGGACGGCCCGTAGCGGCTGCCCCAGCGGTGGCTGAGCTGGGCGACCAGGAACAGGCCGCGGCCGCCCTCGTCCGTGGTGCGGGCGCGGCGCAGCCGGGGCTGGGTGTTGCTCGGGTCGCTGACCTCGCAGATCAGGAGGGTGTCGTGGATCAGCCGCAGGCCGACCGGCCCGCCCGCGTATCGGACGGCGTTGGTGACCAGCTCGCTGACGATCAGTTCGGTGGTGAAGGCGAGGTGGTCGAGCCCCCAGTCGTCGAGGCGGGCGGCGACGACGGCGCGGGCCTCGGCGACGCTGGTCGGGTCCGCGGGGAACTGCCACTCGGCGACGGCGTCGGTGCCGAGTGCGCGGGTGCGGGCGAGCAGCAGGGCGGTGTCGTCGGAGACCGGTGCGGCGGGGCCGGTGGTCAGTTCGCGGCCGATCGCGGCGAGGCTGCCGCCGGTGGCGGCGAGCGCGGCGAGCCGGTCGGCGAGGGTGTGGACGGCGGTGTCGAGGTCACCGCCCTGCCGGACGAGCAGGCCGTCGGTGTAGAGGGCGAGCAGCGAGCCGGGGGGCAGCTCGACGGTGGTGGTCTCGAACGGCAGGCCGCCGACGCCGAGCAGCGGGCCGGGCCGGACCGGCAGCGGGCGGGCGGTGCCGTCCGGGTCGACGACGACCGGGGGCGGGTGGCCCGCGCTGGCCAGGGTGCACTGCCGGCCGACGGGGTCGTAGAGCGCGAAGAGGCAGGTCGCGCCGATGGTGTCGCGGTGCGCCGGGTCGGCCTCGGCGGCGAGCCGGGCGACCAGTTCGTCGAGGCGGGTGAGCAGTTCGTCGGGCGGCAGTTCGAGGTCGGCGAGGGTCTGGACGGCGGTGCGCAGCCTGCCCATCGTGGCGGCGGCGTGCAGTCCGTGGCCGATGACGTCACCG
>NZ_JBEYFP010001456.1:0-1042 GCF_040634455.1 Kitasatospora sp. NPDC007106 | reverse complement strand
CCTGGGCCGGGCCAGGGGTTAGGGGACCAGGCGCAGCAACGCGGTGGTCATGGCGATCAGCACCTCGGCCTCGGCCCGGGTATAGGTGAAGGTCTTGGTGAGGGTGTCCTTGTGGAGGGCGCCGCTGGCCTGGTCGGCGAGAGCGGAGCGGATCCAGGCCCAGCGCTCGTCCTGGGTGCGCTGCTCCTTGTTCTTGCTCTGCCCGGGCCAGTGCCAGCCGCTGGTCTCCTCGGCGGATTCAACCCGTCAGCGCAACAGGGGCTCCAGCCTATCGGCCGGGGTGTCGAAGTCGAGGGTCGTCCGGAGGCGTGTGTTCAGCTTCAGGGCGATCCTGTCGAGGTCGTCCTGGGTCAGGTGTTCCATGCTCGTGCCCTTGGGCATGTACTGACGCAGCAGGCGGTTGGTGTTCTCGTTCGTGCCGCGCTGCCAGGGGCTTCTCGGGTCGGCGAAGTACACGCTCAGGCCGGTCGCGGCGGTGACGTCCTTGTGTCCGGCCAGCTCCATGCCGCGGTCCCAGGTTAGGGACTTCCTGAGCTCGGCGGGCAGATCGAGCATCTTGGCGGACAGCCTCGCGGTGACGGTGGCCATGTCCCGCCCGTCGAGCTGGACCAGGACCGTGAACCGGGTGGAGCGCTCGACAACCGTGGCGATCTGGGTCAGCCCGCGGCCCAGGAGAAGGTCGCCCTCCCAGTGACCTGGAACCGCGCGATCGTCCGCCTCGGCCGGCCGCTCGCTGATCGAAACCGCCTCCTTGATCTGCGAACACCACTGCCCCGTAGCGGTGTTGTGGATATTGCGGCGCGTCGGGCGGCCGGACCTCAGATGCTTCTGAAGCTCTTTGGCCAGCACCCCGCGGGCCTGGATGAACAACGACTTGTAGATCGTCTCGTGGCTCACCCGCATCCCCGATCCGTCGGCATGGACCTTGGCCAGATGGCCGGAGATCTGCTCCGGTGACCAGTCCTCGGCAAGCCTCTCAGCCACAAAGTCCCGAAGCGGCCGGTTGGAGGCGAGCAGGCACGGCTGCCGGCGCCGGGCCCGG
>NZ_JBEYFP010001455.1:0-1042 GCF_040634455.1 Kitasatospora sp. NPDC007106 | reverse complement strand
GCGCTGCGGAGCTGGCCCATGACGACGGCGGCGGCCAGGCCGTGGCCGACGACGTCGCCGACGGTGACGGCGATCCTGTCGCCGCCGGGCAGGGGGATGAGGTCGTGCCAGTCGCCGCACACGTTCAGCGCGGCGGTCGCGGGCCGATAGCGGACGGCGGTGCGGTGGGCGCGGATCGCCCGGGCCGGGGGGAGCATGGCGCTCTGCAGGGCGAGGGCGATTTCCCGTTCGCGGGCGTTCGCCTGGCGCAGTCGCTGGTTGACCTCTTCGAGTTCACGCAGCCGGCTGTACAGCTCCGCCTCGACGCGCAGCTCTGCCCCCGGCCCGCCGGCGGCACGGATCAGCGCCGTGACCTCCTCCACCCGGTGGATCACCAGCACCACCCGCCCGTCCGGCGCGAACACCGGCGCATTGACCGGACTCCAGTACCGCTCCTCCCACCGGCCGGGCGCGGCCTCGACGTCGTAGCGCTGCACCGCCATCACGTCACGGCCCCCGCCGGCCAGCACCCGCCGCAGCGACGCCTCCAGACTCAGCATCCGGGAAACGTCGACGTCGTGCGGCTGACGCGGGAACACGTCGAACAGGTACCGGCCCACCACCTGCTCCCGGCTGCGCCCGGACCGGCGCAGGAACGCCCCGTTGGCGGCCGCGAACACCAGCTGCGGGGTGAGCAGCGCGACCGCGCCGGGCAGCGCCTCGAACACCGCCGCGAAATCGACGTCCGCCTCCGCCATGCGTTCCTGCCTCGCCGTGGATTGGTGTGGGCCGGGTCCGGCACAGCCGCGTGGGAGCGGCCGCCGCCGACGTGTGGGGCTTCCCGAGGCTATCGGCCCGACACCCGTCCGGCAGCGCCTTGCCGCCGTCCCGGCGGGGGCTTGGCCCGCTGGCCGGCCCGGGTGTCAGGGGAGTCGGAGGGTCTGGCCGGTCAGGATGAGGTCGGGGTCGTCGCCGATGGTGTCGTGGTTGGCCTGGTAGAGGGCGGGCCAGCCGCCGTTCACCTGTTGTGTCTGGGCGACACCCTCGACGCCATCGCCCAGAC
>NZ_JBEYFP010001454.1:0-1043 GCF_040634455.1 Kitasatospora sp. NPDC007106 | reverse complement strand
GCGGCGACGGTGTGGCCAGCCGCGTCCAGCGCCGCGGTGATCTGCCGGGCGAGCCGGGCCGGCCGGTCCAGCCGGCTGCCGGGGGAGGGACGGTCGGACACGGTCGGCTCCTCGCACGAACGGCCGTCAGGCCGGCGGGCCGTCGCCGAGCGGTACCCGCAGCGAGCTGCGGCCCCGGCCCCAGGCATCCAGCAGATGCCCGGCCAACCGGTCCTCGACCGCGCCGGTGGCGGCGATGCCGAAGGCGATGTCCGCGGCCAGCGCCGGGTCGCCGGCCACCAGCGGCTCCAGCACGGTGCGCCGCACCAACTGCTCGTGGACGGCGTCGGCCACCACGTGCTCCCGGTAGAACAGCGTGCCGTCCGGGGAGGCGCCGAGGCGCTCCAGCGCACGGGCCAGCCGGGCCGCCCCCGGCGGGGAGGTGATCTCGACCGCGGCGAACTGGCCGACCGCCGCGCCGCGCAGCGCCCGGTGCAGCCCGAACAGCGACATCAGGTTGACCACCGCCAGGGCGGGGGCGGGGACGGCGTCCAGGTAGTGGCCGTAGCGGGTGTCGAGGCCGAGGTCGGCCATCATCCGCCCGAACAGCAGCGCATGCGCCCGCTCGGGCCGCCCCGACCCGTACTCGTCGTACTGCACGGTCATCAGGGCGGCCTTCGCCGGGTGCGGCAGCCGCGGGACGGCCCACAGCTGCGGGTCGGCCTCCTTCAGGTGGTAGAGCGACCGGTGCACCACGTACTCCCGGGCCTGCCAGCGCTCGCCGCGCTCCAGCAGGTGGAACGAGGGCCCCGTCCCGTCCGGCGGCTCCACGAGCAGATCGGCGACCACCCCGTCCAGCGGGCCCGGACCGCCCACCGCCCCGCGCAGCGCCGCGAGGAACGCCGCCTCCAGCCGGGCGCGCAGCGCCAGCAGACCGGTGTCCCACTCCCAGGCCGGATCGACCCCGTGGAACCCCTGGTAGTGGAGCTCGTAGCAGACGTACAGGGCCAGCTGCGCGTCCTCGCCCCACGGGTCCCCGACGTCCGCCGGGCAGCCGGGCCCGG
>NZ_JBEYFP010001453.1:0-1044 GCF_040634455.1 Kitasatospora sp. NPDC007106 | reverse complement strand
GCCGGTCCGGCTGATCACCACCCTCACCGACCCGGACTTCGCGCCGGCGGCCGACCTGGCGGCCGCCCACCGGCGGCGACAGCCGGAGGCGCTGCTGCCCGGTGCCACGCGGGCACTGCGGTCCGCGACCCCAAACCTGGTCCACCAGGAGATCTGGGCGCACCTGCTGGTCCAGTACGCGATCAACTCCCTGCACTGCCGTGCCTCGGCCTCGGCCTCGGCCGGTGCCGGCACCGACCCGGGCCCCCGGGTCTGACATGCTGCTCCGGTGTGGCGTGAACTGATCCTGGAAGCGGCGGGCGACGCCGAGCTCGGCGAGCCGGCGGGGGAGGAGGCGCTGGCCGCGGTCGAGGCGGCGCTCGGCCAGCCGCTGCCCGCCGAGTTGGCCGCGCTGCTGCGGGAGTGCGACGGGGTGCGGGGACGAAACGGCGACGACGTCGTCTGGAGCGCCGAGCGGATCGCCCGGGACAACGCCGAGTTCCGCGCCGCCGCCGACTTCGCCGCGCTCTACATGCCGTTCGAGCCGCTGATGTTCTTCGGCGACAACGGGGGAGGCGACCAGTTCGCCTTCGTCCGCACGCCGCCGCGGACCGAGGTCTTCGTCTGGGACCACGAGACGGACAGCCGCTCCCTGGCCTGCCACGGCCTCGCCCAGTACCTCGGACGGGCGCTGCGCGAGACCGGCGACTGGTACCGGTAGCCGGCCGCGTGCTCAGCCCGTGCGGGGGACGGGCAGCCGGAGTTCGGCGACCGCGCCGCCCTCCGGGTGGTTCCCCAGGTGCAGGGCCACCCCGATGGCCTCGGCGTGGCCCTGGGCGATCGTCAGGCCGAGTCCGTGGCCGTGGCCGCGTTCCCGGGCGCCGGTGCGGAAGCGCTGCGGGCCGTCGCGCAGCACGGACTCCGGGTACCCCGGCCCGTGGTCGCGGACGGTGACCACCGGCCCGTCCACCCGCACCCGCACCGGCGGCTCGCCGTGCCGGTGGGCATTGGCCACCAGGTTGGCCAGCACCCGGTCGAACCGCCGCGGATCGGTGCTGACCGTCG
>NZ_JBEYFP010001452.1:0-1045 GCF_040634455.1 Kitasatospora sp. NPDC007106 | reverse complement strand
GAGGCCGCCGTGCAGCTCCTCGCCGACGCCGGCGAAGCCGCCGACGGCCCGCTGGTGGTCGAGGCGCTGCGCCGCTGGATCTCGGTGCGGGGCACCGACGGCGCGGGCCTGGCGACCCTGGTCGACGGTGCGGGGCGGCTGGCCGCCGCCGCTGCCGTCCCCGCCCTGCGCCACGTCTACGGCGAGGCCGTCTCCTCCGAACTCCGCGGCCGGGCCGCCCGCGCGCTCGCCGCGACTGACCCGCACTTCGCCGAGGGCCCCGCGGTCGAGTGCCTCTGGGACTGCGAGGAGTCGACCCGTGAACTCGCCGCCCGCCACGTCACCACAACGGGTGATGTGCGCGTGCTGGAGCGCCTGCGCCGGCTCGCCGCCGACCCGGCGGAAGAGGCCGAGGTGCACGCCGCGGTGAGGGTACGGCTCACCTCGCGCGAGCGCCACTAGATCATCGGAATCGGCGATCGGGGCCGGGCGGCACACCCCGGTGCGGCATCATGGGCAGGACGCCGAACCGGCCGCCGGCCGGCCGCCCACCCCGGGGAGCACCGCCGCCATGAACCGATCCCGCCTCCTTGCCCGCGCCGCCGTGCCGCTGGCCGCCGCGGCAGGTGTGCTGGCCCTGGCCGCCCCGGCGCTCGCGCACGTCGAGGTCGAGTCCGAGACGGCACAGGCGCTGGCGACCGACGCGGTGGTCGCCTTCGACGCCGAGGGCGAGTCGTCCAGCGCGGGCATCAAGCAGGTCAAGGTGGTGCTGCCGGCCGGGATCGCCCCGTCCGACGTGACGCTGGTCGAGGCGCCCAAGGGCTGGACCTTCACCCCGTCCGAGGACGGCTACCAGGTGGCCGGCGCGGCGCTCGCCCCCGGCAAGAGCGCCGCCTACAAGATCAAGGTGCGCCAGCTGCCGAACGAGAAGTCGGTCGCCTTCAAGAGCCTGGTCACCTACTCCGACGGCCACGTCGACCGCTGGATCGAACTGCCGCAGGGCGGCGCCGAGCCCGCCAAGCCGGCGCCCGTGCTGAAGCTCGCCGCCGCCTCGCCCGGGGCCAAG
>NZ_JBEYFP010001451.1:0-1045 GCF_040634455.1 Kitasatospora sp. NPDC007106 | reverse complement strand
TCGGCGGCCCCACCCACATGCACGGAATGTCCTCCGGGCTCAGTCGCGGCCTGGCCCGCGGCACGAAGGCGCAGAAGGCGGCACGGGAGAGCGGGGCGCTGGTGGCCGGCGACGAGCCGGACGAGAACCCGGGCCTGCGGACCTGGTTCCACCACCTGCCGGACACCGAGAACGGCACGCACGCCGCCGCGTTCGACACCCGCGCCGACTCCCGCATGAGCGGCGGCGCGGCGGACGGGATCGCCCGGCGGCTGGCCCACCACCACTACGACGTGCTGGCCGAGCCCGAGGGGTTCATCGTCGAGGACGCCGAAGGCCCGCTGCGGGCCGGGGAACTCGACCGGGCCAGGACCTGGGGGGCCGGGCTGGTCTGATCCCACCCGCCGGGGGCGCTCCGTCCCGACCGTCCGCCGCTCCGGGATTTCCCGGTCCGGGCACCCGACCGCACCACTTCGAGCACCGCAGGCCCGTTCAGGTGCGTTCGGCCAGGAGGGCGGCGCTCCCGGCGAGCGTGGCCATGCGCGGGTAGTCGTCCTCGTCGATCCGGCAGCCCGCTCGCGCGGACAGCCGTTCCACCAGCGTCAGGAAGTCCATGGAGTCGAGTTCGAGTTCCTGCCTGAGGTCGGCCTGCGCGTCCGTCTCGGTGAAGTCGGCGTCGGGCACGATGTCGAGGAGCACCTCCTTGACGAGTTCCTCGGCCTGGTCCTGGTTCACAGTTCCTCCGGTTGCTGGAGCAGTCGGTCGAGCGCCGACAGGTAGCGGGCGCCGGTGGCGCCGTCGCTGGCCCGGTGGTCGGCCGACAGGGTGGCGGTGACCACGGGCCGGACCCCGAGCATGCCGTCCGCGGCCCAGGGGCGCTCGACGACCTTGCCCAGGCCGACCAGGGCGACCTGGGGCGGATAGATCACCCCGAACACCGCCTCCACCCCCTGATCACCGAGGCTGGTCACGGTGATCGACGGGTCGGACGTCTCGGACCGGCGCAGTCGGCCGGCCCTGGCGCGTGCGACCAGGTCGCGCAGGCGTGCCATGAGCTCGGGCAGCG
>NZ_JBEYFP010001450.1:0-1053 GCF_040634455.1 Kitasatospora sp. NPDC007106 | reverse complement strand
GAGCGGGCGAGCTCCTTGCCCGTTGTTTTGCCCGGCGGGGGAGGGGTTCCGGTGGACGGCGGGTTGGCGTGGCTCCCGCAGGCGTACGACACGGGATTCTCCGTCACCTTCGCCGAAGGGCTGGACGCGCGGAGCCTGCTGCTCCGGCTCGGCTGCGAGAAGGAGTCGATCGACCGGATCGACGAGGACGACGCCCTGGACCGGCAGCTGACCGAGGACATCGTCATGATCCGGGCCGGAGAACGCGACGGCTGGGCCTTCGCGGTCCAGCGATGGACCGCCCAGGCGCTGCAGCCGGGCGTCCTGGAGGCGGTCTCGGCCGGCACGCGCGCCTTCGTCGTCGTCAAGACCGAGACGATCCCGTGGTTCTCCTACTGCGAGGACACCGAACCCGCCTGCGGCTTCGACCCGGGAGCGCCCTCCCGAAGACACGGCAGCACGCCGGAGTGGCTGCTCACCGCCATGGCCGAGGTCGGACTCGACCCCTCGCCGGACCCCTCCCCGGACGCGCCGCCCCCCACCGGCGTCGCCGGGATGCTGCTCCTCGCGGAGAAGGCCTTCGGCGTCGACCTCCCGTACGAGGCCGTCTTCTCCGGCGAACTGCTCGGCGGCATCGTCCCGGACTGACCGGTGACCGGCTGACCGTGGGACGGCCCGGACGCGCGCCGTGTCCGGGCCGCACGGCAGACTGCGGGCCGTGAGCCTGCGCGACGAAGTCGTTCTCAGCTGCTTCCTCCGCGACGACACGCCCGACGGCGTTCTGGCGGCCCTTCGGTGGCACCTCGGCCTGGACACCGACCGTCCGGCGGGACCGGACCCCGAGGAGCACGCGTACGCGGTGCTCCGCCCGGACCCGGACAGCCGGCTGCCCGGCGGGGACGTCGCCTCCCTGCGGCGCCGGTCCCGGGGCTTCACGGCCGAGGGGGAGCGCCATGCCTGGTGCCTGTTCAGCCGCGACCTCCTGGCCCTCCTCGACCTGATCGCGCCCCACGTCGACGGCCCGGGTCACGGCGGTCACGTCCGTGAGGAGTTCGCCGCCGTCCCGGCCGCCGT
>NZ_JBEYFP010001449.1:0-1054 GCF_040634455.1 Kitasatospora sp. NPDC007106 | reverse complement strand
GCCGGGCGGCGGACGGGCCGTCCCGGCGTTCCGGTCAGGGCAGGACCTCCACGTACCCCTCGGTGCCGTGCACGCGGATCCGCTGCCCGTCCCGGATCAGCCGGGTGGCCCGGTCCACGCCCACCACGGCCGGCAGGCCGTACTCCCGGGCGATCACCGCGCCGTGCGTCATCAGGCCGCCCACCTCGGTCACCAGGCCCGCGATCCCGACGAACAGCGGCGACCAGCTGGGGTCGGTGAAGGTCGTGACCAGGATGTCGCCCGCTTCGAGTTCGGCGTCCGCCAGGTCGAGGACGACGCGGGCCCTCCCCTCGACGGTGCCGGCCGAGACGGGCACGCCGATCAGGGCGCCGGCCGGCGCGTCGTCGCGCCGGTACGCCCCGGTGAGGGCCTCGCCGTCCGAGGTGAGCACCCGGGGCGGGGTGAGCGCGTGGTACGACCGGAACGCCTCCTTGCGCTGCCGGACGAGCCGTCCGTCCACCCGGTTCGAGCGGACGGCGTCGTGGAACTCCTGGAAGGTGAGGTAGAAGACGTCCTCCCGCTCGGGGAGCACGCCCGCCCGCACGAGGCGGTCGGCCTCCGCCAGCAGGGCCCGCTTGTAGACGGCGTAGCGGCTGATGATGCCGTACTTCGGGTACTCCCGGTACCCGATGAAGGTGCGGACCCGGTCGATCATCCGCTTGGTCTCCTCGGCCTTCCGCTCGCCGTCCGGCAGGGCGCGCAGGCGCGACAGCACGTCCCGTTCCTTCTCCTGCGCCTTCCGCCGCCCCTGCTCGAAGCGCCGTTCGGCGGCGCCCGGCTCGAAGTTCCTGACGTGGTCGAGGATCACGGGCACGAGCGTGGCGGGGCGCTCGCGCCAGCGCGGCCTGGTGATGTCGATCTCGCCGACGCAGCGCATGCCGTACCGGTCGAGGTAGTCCTCGACGGCGTCGCGCGCCCGCTCCCCGCCCGCGAGCCCCACCAGCCCGTCCAGGAAGTCCTGCTCCTCGGCGTCCGCTGCGCCCTCGCCGTGGACGTCCTGAACGCCCCGGACCTCCTGGACGTCCTGAACGCC
>NZ_JBEYFP010001448.1:0-1057 GCF_040634455.1 Kitasatospora sp. NPDC007106 | reverse complement strand
GCCGAGCGGCTCGCCCTGGCGCCGCCGCACCTGCGGCCGCTGCGCGGCACCGCCCTGGTCGGCCTGGCCCTGTCCACCGACGCGCTCGGCGACCGGGCGGCCGCCCTCGGCCTGTGCCACGAGGCCTTCCCGCTGGTCGCCGTGCCGGACACGCAGATCCCCCGCTGGGCCCTGCGCGGGCTCGCGGAGGCGGAGACCGCGGCCGGGCGGCCGGACCTCGCTCCCGTCCTCGCCTTCCTGCGCGCCGTCGACCGCGGCCCGGAGCCGGGCGAGGAGGCGGAGTCCGCCGCGCGCGTCCTCGACTGGCTGCAGCGCCGCTGCCGGGACGCCTCCGCCGCCGACCGCGACGGCGCCACCGCCGCCGCCCTGAAGGCGCTCCCCGGACGGGACTGGCCGGTACTGGCCAGGTCGGCGTTCCTGCGCGACAGCGGCCGACCGGGCGAGGCCGAGGCCGTCCTGCTCGCCGCCGCACCCGGCGGCAGCGGCGAACTCTGGTTCCGCCACGGCGCCCACCTGCACGCCGCCGGGCGCAACGACGAGGCCGTCGAGGCCTTCGGCCGCGCCGTCCAGCGCGGCACCGGCGAGCCCTCGCCGTGGGCCCGCGGGGCCTCCCTGCGCGCCGAGGCCCTGCTCTTCCGCGGCCTCGCCCGGCAGTTCCTCGGCGACCACCCCGGCGCCGGCACCGACCTCGCGGACTCCGCCGCGGCCGCCCCCGCCGACCCCCGCCCCCACTACGCGCTGGGGCGGCTCGCCCTGCTGCTCGACCGGGACGACGAGGCGCACGGCCACTTCACCGCGGCCCAGGCCGCGCAGCCCGGCCACACCCCGTCCCGGCTCGGCCTCGCGCTGGTCCACGAACGGGCCGGCCGCCCCGCCGAGGCCGCCGCCGACTACCGGACGGCCCTGGAGGCGTACCCGCACTGGCAGCCCGCGAAGGTCCGACTCGGCGCCGCCCTGCTCGCCGCCGGCCGCACCGAGGACGCCGCGCCGCTGCTCCGTACCGAGGCCGAGGCCGGCCACCCGTGGAGCCCGGCCGCCGCCTTCCACCACGGTCTCG
>NZ_JBEYFP010001447.1:0-1059 GCF_040634455.1 Kitasatospora sp. NPDC007106 | reverse complement strand
ATGTCGGTGAGGGGCGCTATCAGGTCGGCCGGGTCGGGTGCGGCGAGGGCGGTGGTGAGTGCGGTCAGCGCCGGGCGGGCTGTGGGCGGGAGGCCGGGTGCCGCGATGACCTGGGCGGCAAGTACGCGCAGGTCGGCGGCGTTGTCCCGGGCCCAGGCGGTGACGGCGCGGTCGGCGGCCCGGCGGTCGCGTACCGCCTTGACGCGTTCGGCGCCTGTCACCTCGGTGGCGCCGGCTCTCGTGCTGGGGCGCAGGCGCAGGTAGCGGTTCTCGGCGGCCTGGCGGCTGGCGACGCCCATGGGCCGGGCGAGGTCGGCCCAGGTGGCTCCGCCGGCGCGGGCGGTCTCCACCAGGCCTGCTTCCCAGCCGGCGAGTTCGGTGCGCAGTTCACGCAGCAGTACCAGCGCGGCCAGGGCGGGCTGCGGTCCCTCGTCCGGTGCGCCGGGGCCGGGCCCTGCGGGGGGACCGGGGTTCTGGGCGGTGCGGACGGCGTCCTCGATGGCGGCGAGCGCGGCGGCGGCGGCGAGGAACGACGCCGGTCCCGTCGGTTCGCCGCCGCCGCCGGTGGCGGGCGGGCCGGGCCGTCTACCCATCCGTGTCACTCCTTCGGCGACTCAGGTGTTTGTCATCGGATGGATGACATGTTAGAACAGATTCAGGTGAAGCGCACTGGCACCCATCGATCAGTGGAGGTGTTTCGCGATGCTGATGCGCACTGACCCGTTCCGCGAGCTGGACCGTCTGACCCAGCAGTTCCTGGGCACGAACGGCACCTGGTCGCGGCCGGCCCCGATGCCGCTGGACGCCTGCCGTGTGGGCGACGAGTACGTGATCTGTTTCGACCTGCCGGGGGTGGACCCGGAGGCGATCGACATCGACGTCGAGCGGAACATGCTCACCGTGAAGGCCGAGCGCCGCCCGCGCCACCAGGGCGAGGACGTGAAGTGGGAGCTGTCCGAGCGTCCGCTCGGTGTGTTCTCCCGACAGGTCATGCTCTCCGACACCCTCGACCCCGCCGGGATCAGCGCCGACTACGACGCCGGCGTGCTGACGCTGAAG
>NZ_JBEYFP010001446.1:0-1059 GCF_040634455.1 Kitasatospora sp. NPDC007106 | reverse complement strand
ACCGGCTCCGGCCCCGCGGGCCGCCGCCCGGCTGCTCGCCCGCATCCGCGCCCAGGAGGACACCGACCGCCGCAGCCGCTGGCTGCCGGCGTTCGAACGGGACTGGGCCAAGGCCCTGGACGACTCCCGGCAGACCTACGACCTGACGCCCCTCCACGACGTCGTCCGCACCTGGCAGGTCCGCCTCGACAGCGCCCCCGCCGTCGACGCCTTCACCGCCGCCGGCAGCAACGACGAGGACGGCACCGACCTGGACCAGCTCTTCGGAACCCGTCCGTGAACGACCGCACCTGGCCCGCCCGCCTCTCACCCAAGGCCGCCAAAACGTTCACCGAACTACCCCCGCACACCCAGCAGTTGGTCCGCGACCTCCTCGACATCGCCGCCCGCACCCCCTGGGGCTGGCCACAGTGGGACGCCACCGACCCCGAAGGCGAAGACGTACGCTGCGCCTCCATCGGCCAACTCAGCCTCATCTACCTCGTCAACAGCACGGCCGGCCGTCTCTACGTCATCGACCTCGTCTGGCTCGGCTGACCCCGGTTCCCCGACCCCCGGTTCCCCGACCCCCGGTTCCCCGACCCCCGGTTCCCCGACCCCGGAACCCCGTACCGCACCGCCCGCACTTGCACCGGCCCGGAGGCCCGCGCCTGCGTGTTGCCCGCGGCCTGGCCGCCGCACTCGGCCACCCGGACCCGGCCACGATCCCGGCATTGCCCGACCCGCCCGCCGAGATTCACGGCGACCTGTCCGGTGACCTGTCCCGGTTGCCGTCGATGCCGCAGTGAACGCCCCGACGGCCGGCCACATCCGCGGGGAGGCCGGCCGGTACCGCCGGACACGACCGCGCCGCCCACGCGAAGACCGTCACCGGCCGCCCCCGACCTCGAGAAGCGGTCCGCCCCGCAGGTGGGGGCCCAGACCCCGGACGCCAGCTGACCCGGCAGCCACCCGTCACTGGTCGCCGCCACCCGTAACCCGCCACTGGCAGCGGCCGCAGGCGAACGCCGCCCGCCGCCATCGGTCGCCGTGCCCGGCCGAGCCGCCGCCCGCTCCCGC
>NZ_JBEYFP010001445.1:0-1061 GCF_040634455.1 Kitasatospora sp. NPDC007106 | reverse complement strand
ATCTCGTCGGAGGCGTCGTAGGCCGTGGAAACCAACCAGTTCAGCAATGTCGCGCGGATGGGGACGTTGCGATACGGCCGGAGGGTCATGGCCGCCGGGTGGGCGAGGATGCCGGCGACATACATGGCGACGGGGGCGGTGGCTTCGTAGATGCTGTTCTGGTGGCCGACCAGCTCACTCAGTTCCGACAAAGCGGTGACCTGCACCTTGGGATCAGGCTCCAGCAACCGTGCCAGGACTTCGGGAAGGCACTCACCGTTCCCGAAAGCCGTCTGGAGCGAGCCCCAATCAGTCTCCGCCAGGACTACCTGGTAGGGCGGCAAGTCAGGCTCGCGGGGCGCCCCGGCCTTGGAGCTGCTGTGGTTCACAGGCAAAACCTAGACCGGACTTCTGACACGATTCCCGTCCGGGCCAGTTGGAAGCCACTGTCCTTCCGAGAGTGACGGGTGCGTTTGCGCCGGTCAGGCATAGGGTCGGTGTTTCGGCGGCAGAGACGAGGTGTTGTGTCGTCTCTGCGGTGGAGGTGTCGGAATGCCGCCGGTAGGGCCTCCTGGTGTGCTCAAGGTCTCGACAACCGAGCTGCACCAGAGGTCCTGTCTTCATGCACGGACGGACCGAAGATCGCCCGACCGAGCCGCCGCATTCGAACCCGTGCTCACCAAGATCGGTACGACAACGGCTCCTTACACCAGGACGTGCGCGCCCGACCCGGCACGCCACGAAGTGGTTTGACGGAGACGACAGTTCGCCTGGTGGCCTGGTGCTCGCCGGGGGCGCCGTAACCGGTGGCCGAACGCCGCGGTCAGCCGGCCGGACCCGGGCGGAGGTCTCCGAGGAGTTCGGCGCGGTCGGTGATCACGTGGGTGAGGATGGAGCGGGCGACGGCGAGGAGTTCGGCGACCTCGGGGCTGGTGATCCGGTAGATCACGGCGGCGCCGTCGCGGCGGGAGGTGACCACACCCGCGCGACGCAGGACGGCGAGCTGCTGGGAGAGGTTGGAGGCCTCCACGCCGACGTCGGCGAGGAGTTCGGCGACGGCGTGCTCGCGCTGGTGATCTGAA
>NZ_JBEYFP010001444.1:0-1062 GCF_040634455.1 Kitasatospora sp. NPDC007106 | reverse complement strand
ATGGATTTCAGTCGTGTGCTCGTCCGATCTCGTGCACCCCCGCTCACCGTCCCCTCCTGGTTACGGGCCCAACCAGGAGGGCGTGTCCGCCTGACAGGCAGCTGATCTGCGGTGCCGGTGCCGTGCCGGTGTCGTGTCGGAGCGCTGTCGGGGGCTGTCGGTGGGATGCCGGTGGTTCGTCAGCGGAGGTTGGCACCTTTCCGGAGACGGCCGGCCGGAGCTCACCGGGCGGCCCGATCCCGAAGGAGTCACCATGCACACCCCAGTCACGATCATCGGCGCCGGACTCGGCGGGCTCACGCTGGCCCGCGTCCTGCACCTCCACGGCATCCCGGTCACGGTCTACGAGGCCGATTCCTCCCCGACGGAGCGCACGCAGGGCGGGATGCTCGACATCCACGACTACAACGGGCAGCTCGCCCTCGAAACGGCCGGCCTGATGGAGGAGTTCCGCGCCATCGTCCTGGAGGGCCGTCAGGCGATGCGGGTCCTCGACCGGGACGGGACCGTCCTGTTCGAAGAGACCGACGACGGCACGGGCGGACGCCCCGAGGCGATGCGCGGCGAGCTGCGAGGCATCCTGCTCGAATCGCTCCCGGCCGGCACCGTTCGGTGGGGGCACAGGGTCAGCGACGCCCGCGCCCTCGGGAACGGCCGCCACGAGGTGACCTTCGCCGACGGCACCACCCTCGTGACGGGTCTGCTGGTCGGCGCGGACGGCGCGTGGTCACGGGTTCGGCCGCTGCTCTCCACCGCCACACCGCAGTACGTCGGCACCTCGTTCGTCGAGACCTACCTGTTCGACGCCGACACCCGGCACACCGCCGCCGCGAAAGCGGTCGGCGGCGGGTCGATGATCGCGCCCACGCCGGGCAAGGAGATCTTCGCCCACCGGGAGAGCGGCGACACCCTGCACACCTACGTGGCGCTGTCCAAGCCGCAGGAATGGTTCGCCGCGATCGACTTCACCGATGCCGCCACGGCCACCGCGCGGATCGCGGCGGAGTTCGACGGCTGGGCACCGGAACTCAGCGCGCTGATCACCGGCAGCGACACCGCGCC
>NZ_JBEYFP010001443.1:0-1063 GCF_040634455.1 Kitasatospora sp. NPDC007106 | reverse complement strand
CCCGCACTGATGGCCGGCCGCGCCCTGCAGGGCGTCGGACTGGGCCTCACCCCGTTGGCCATCGCGACCGCCCGCGACAGCGTGCCCGGCGAACGCTCCCGCTCCGCCCTCGCCGTCCTCTCCCTCACCACGGTCGCCGGCGTCGGCCTCGGCTACCCCCTCACCGGACTGATCGCCCAGTCCCTCGGCGTCCACGCCGCCTTCTGGTTCGGCGCCGCCATCAGCGCCGCCGCCCTCACCGCCGGCATCCTCGTCCTGCCGCCGACCACCCACCGCCCCGCCCGGCCACTCGACGTGCTCGGCGCCTGCCTGCTCGGCACCGGCCTCGGCGGACTGCTCCTCGCCCTCAGCGAGGGCGAAGTCCTCGGCTGGACCTCCCCGGCCCTGCTCGCCCTCGCGGCCGCCTCCGTCCTCCTGCTCCTGTGGTGGGTCCGGCACGAACTGCGCACCCCGCACCCGCTCGTCGACCTCCGCTCGCTGCGCAACCCGGTGGTGCTCACCGCCGACGTGGCCGGCCTGGTCGCCGGCATCGGGATGTACCTGCTGATGTCCCTGGTGACCCGGTTCGTCCAGACACCCACCTCCGCGGGGTACGGCTTCGGCGCCTCCGTCACCGTCGCCGGACTCGCACTGCTGCCGTTCTCCGCGGCCAGCATCCTGACCAGCCGGATCGCACCCCGCCTCGCCCGGCGCACCGGCACCGCGGCGATCCTGCCGATCGGCTGCGCGGTCTCCCTGCTCGCCACCCTGGCCTTCCTGTCCGGGCGCGACCGGCTGTGGGAGCTGTTCGCCGTCATGGGCCTCGCCGGGCTGGGCGTCGGCCTGACCTTCGCCGTCATGCCCGGACTGATCGTCGGCGCCGTCCCCGCCCACGAGACCGGCAGCGCCATCAGCTTCAACCAGGTGCTCCGCTACGTCGGCTACTCCACCGGCAGCGCCCTCAGCGGCGCGGTGCTCCAGGCCCACACACCCGCCGGGCACACCCTGCCCACGGGCGACGCCTACACGGCCGCCGCGCTGATCGGCTGCGCGGTCTGGGCGGTGGTCGGGGCGGCTACCATCG
>NZ_JBEYFP010001442.1:0-1065 GCF_040634455.1 Kitasatospora sp. NPDC007106 | reverse complement strand
GGCCGAGACCCGGTCGCCCTCCTCACCCCGCGCGGTCACCACGATGATCGCCGCGCCGCCGTGCTGCCGCAGCCGGCGGCACACCTCGACGCCGTCCAGGTCGGGCAGCCCCAGATCGAGCAGGACCACGTCCGGGGGCGGGACGGCGGTGAGGGCCGCGCGGCCCGTCCCGACGCTCTGCGCCACGTACCCGGCCCGCTGCAGACCCCTGACCAGGGACCGGGCGATCCCCGCATCGTCCTCGACCACGAGCACCCGTACCGCCGCAGTGTCCGTACCCGTGTCGTGCATGGCTCCAGCGTAGGGGGCGCGTACGGGGCCGCCGCCTCGCCGTGCGTCCGGCGACGGGCGCGACCGCGCCCTGCTGCCCGCACGGAGCCCGGGACCCGACGACTGCCGCACCGAGGCCCGGACGGCGGGATTCAGAGGAAGTTCAGAGGTTCCCAGATCTGGCCAGGGACATGACATGTCATCAGTCTTGATGCGTGGGCGTCACATCCGTTCCGAGTGTGCGGCCGGTGCCGGCCGTCGTTGCGCGCCCGACCCATTTCGGCCGCCTGCCCGATCTCCTCGTCCCCACCCAAGGAGTCCCTGTGTCCGCAGACCTCTCGCTGCTCGTCGAGCGCGCCCGACCCACCGTGCTGGGGCTGTTCCGCTCCGTGGTCTCCCTCCTCTTCGCGTGCCACGGCGCCGCGACCCTGTTCGGCGTCCTCGGCGGCGCGCACGGCAGGGCGCCGCAGGTCGGGCAGTGGCCCGGCTGGTGGGCGGCCGTCATCCAGCTGGCTGCGGGCGCCCTCGTCCTGCTGGGGCTGGCCGTCCGCCCGGCCGCGCTGCTCTGTTCCGGTTCGATGGCCTACGCCTACTTCGGCGTCCACCAGGAGCACGCCCTGTGGCCGATCCAGAACGGCGGCGAGCCCGCGGCGATGTTCTGCTGGGCCTTCCTGCTGATCGCGGTCACCGGACCTGGCGGTCTGGCGCTCGGACCGGTGGTCCGGCGCCGAACCGGTGGTGCGGCCGTGGCCTCGGCCTGATCTCCACGGCCGGCCGGGAACGGCTCCGCGCAGC
>NZ_JBEYFP010001441.1:0-1067 GCF_040634455.1 Kitasatospora sp. NPDC007106 | reverse complement strand
CGCACGGCCGGCCACGAGCTGTACGGCCGGCTGCGCGCCGCGGGCGTGCCGGGCCTGGTGCTGTTCAGCTCGGGCACCACCGGCCGGTCGAAGGCGACCGTGCTGGACTTCTCCAGGATCCTCGCCAAGTACGGCGAGCCGACCCGGCCGGCCCGCACGCTGGCCTTCCTGAACCTGGACCACATCGGCGGCATCAACACCCTGCTGCACACCCTCAGCCAGGGCGGCACGCTGGTGACCGTCGCCGAGCGGACGGCGGACACGGTCTGCGCGGCCGTCGCCGCCCACCGGGTCCAGGTGCTGCCCACCACGCCGACCTTCCTCAACATGCTGCTGATCTCGGGTGCGTACCAGCGCCACGACGTCAGTGCGCTGAGGCTGATCACCTACGGCACCGAGCCGATGCCGCTGCGGACCCTGCAGGCGCTGAAGAAGGCGCTGCCCGCGGTGCGGTTCAAGCAGACCTACGGCCTGTCCGAGCTGGGCATCATGCCCACCAAGTCGAAGAGCGACGACAGCCTGTGGGTGAAGCTCGGCGGCGAGGGCTTCGACCACCGGATCGTCGACGGCATCCTGTGGATCCGCTCCGACATGGCGATGCTCGGGTACCTCAACGCGCCGGCGCCGTTCGACGCGGAGGGCTACTTCAACACCCAGGACGCGGTGGAGACCGACGGCGAGTACGTGCGCATCCTCGGCCGGAAGTCGGAGATCATCAACGTCGCGGGCGAGAAGGTGTACCCCAGCGAGGTCGAGAACGTCCTGCTGGAGATCCCGGGCATCGCCGAGGCGACCGTCTCGGGCCGGCCCAGCCACGTGACCGGCATGGTCGTCAAGGCGACCGTCAAGCTCGCCGCTCCCGCCGAGCGCGCGGACGTCGTCCGGGCGGTGCGCGAACACTGCGGCCGTCGGCTGGAGGCGTTCAAGGTGCCGGTGGTCGTCGAGATCTCCGACGCCGACCAGCACTCGGACCGGTTCAAGAAGATCCGGAGCGCCGCGTGAGCGCGCTGCCGGAGCGGTCCGACGGGCCGGCCGTGCCGAAGGTCGCGGTGGTCAGCGGCGGCAGC
>NZ_JBEYFP010001440.1:0-1071 GCF_040634455.1 Kitasatospora sp. NPDC007106 | reverse complement strand
GCGGCGGCGCGGGCGGCGGCCACCGCGGCGTCGACCTCGGCGGCGGTGCCGGCCGGGACGGCGGCGATGGGCTGCTCGGTCGCCGGGTTGAGCACCACGATGGTGTCCGGCCCGGCGGCGGGCCGCCAGCCGCCGCCGATGTACTGGTCCGCGTAGTGCTCCACCCGATGCTCCTCGGAGTCCGCTCCGGATTTAACTAGCAGTGGTAGTTAACTCGCGGGTAGCCCTCCGGCGCAAGAGCACGGCCCGGTACGGCACGGCGCGGCACCGCGGGTGACGCCCCCTCACACCCGGGCACCGGCCGAACGGCCACCACCCCGGGGTGCCTCCGCACGCCTGTAGGGTTGGGCCGCATGAACGCCCGAACAGCCCCCGCCACAGCGGCCTCCCGCAGGTCCGAGGCCCGGGAGAGGCTGCTCGACACGGCCGCCGAACTGTTCTACGCGGAGGGCGTCCAGGCCGTGGGCGTCGACCGGCTGATCGCCGAGGCCGGCATCACCAAGGCCACCTTCTACCGGCACTTCCCCGGCAAGGACGAACTCGTCCTCGCCTACCTCGGCCGACGCGACCGAGCCGTCCGGGAACGGCTCGCGGCGGCCGCGGCGGCCTCGCCCGACCCGCGCACCACCCTCGCCGTCCTGGTGGCGGCCCTCGCCGACGAGGTCTGCGGGCCCGGCTTCCGCGGCTGCCCGTTCATCAACGCCGCCGCCGAGTACCCCGATGCCGACCACCCCGTCCGGCAGCTCGTCACCGCCCACCGCCGCTGGTTCCGCGGCGCGCTCGCGGACCTGCTCGCCGCCTGCGGCCACCCCGACCCGGTGGGCGGGGCCGCGGCGCTGCTCCTCCTCCGCGACGGCGCCATGGTCGCCGGATACCTCGACGGCACCGAGACCCGCGACCGCATCACCGCCACCGCCACCGCCCTCCTCGGCCCGCTCCCCTGACCGAGCCCTCACCAGGCACCCCGGGGGCACGGGGGAAACCGAGCACCCCGGATACCCCATGGACGCGTGGGGGCACCTCCCGGCCGAAGGCTGGGGGAGAACTGCGCAGTCCGGGGGTGGGCAGCCC
>NZ_JBEYFP010001439.1:0-1072 GCF_040634455.1 Kitasatospora sp. NPDC007106 | reverse complement strand
GCACCGCGCCCAGGGCTTCGGCCTGGAGGCGAAGCGGCCGCACACCGACGGCGTCGTCACCGGCTGGGGCACCGTGCACGGCCGGACGGTCTTCGTCTACGCACACGACTTCCGGATCTTCGGCGGCGCCCTCGGCGAGGCCCACGCCCAGAAGATCCACAAGATCATGGACATGGCGCTGGCCACCGGAGCGCCGCTGGTGTCGCTCAACGACGGCGCCGGCGCCCGCATCCAGGAGGGCGTCACCGCCCTCGCCGGGTACGGCGGCATCTTCCGCCGCAACACCAAGGCCTCCGGCGTGATCCCGCAGATCTCCGTGATGCTCGGCCCCTGCGCCGGCGGCGCCGCCTACTCCCCCGCGCTCACCGACTTCGTCTTCATGGTCCGCGGCATCTCGCAGATGTTCATCACCGGCCCGGACGTCGTCCAGGCCGTCACCGGCGAGCAGATCACCCACAACGGCCTCGGCGGCGCGGACGTCCACGCCGGCGTCTCCGGCGTGTCCCACTTCGCCTACGACGACGAGGAGACCTGCCTCGCCGACGTGCGGCACCTGCTCTCCCTCTTACCGCAGAACAACCGCGAGTTCCCGCCCGCCGAGCCGTGCACCGACCCGGAGGACCGGCCCTGCGAGGCGCTGCTCGACCTCGTCCCCGCGGACGGCAGCCGCCCCTACGACATGCGCACCGTCATCGAGGAGGTCGTCGACGACGCCGACCACCTGGAGATCCAGCCCACCTGGGCCACCAACGTCATCTGCACCCTGGCCAGGATCGGCGGCAGCGTCGCCGGCATCGTCGCCAACCAGCCGCACGCCCTGGCCGGCGTCCTCGACATCCACGCGAGCGAGAAGGCCGCACGCTTCGTCCAGATGTGCGACGCCTTCAACATCCCGATCGTCACCCTGGTGGACGTCCCCGGCTTCCTGCCCGGAGTCGACCAGGAGCACGAGGGCATCATCCGGCACGGCGCCAAACTGCTCTACGCGTACTGCAACGCCACCGTGCCGAGGATCCAGCTGATCCTGCGCAAGGCCTACGGCGGCGCCTACATCGTCATGGACTCCCGCTCC
>NZ_JBEYFP010001438.1:0-1075 GCF_040634455.1 Kitasatospora sp. NPDC007106 | reverse complement strand
GCCGGAGGTCAACTACTACGTCGGCGGCAACACCAAGTTCTACGGCGCCGCCCTGTTCCGGCTGCGCCCCGAGGACTTCGGCGAACTGCGCCACCACGACGGAGTCTCCCCGGCCTGGCCCATCCGCTACGAGGACCTCGAGCCCTACTACACCCAGGCCGAGCACCTCTACCTCGTCCACGGCCGGCACGGCGAGGACCCCACCGAGGGCCCGGCGAGCGCCCAGTACGCCCACCCCCCGGTCGAGCACGAGCCGCGGATCCAGCAACTCAGCGACGACCTGGAGAAGCAGGGCCTGCACCCGTTCCACCTGCCGATCGGCGTGAACCTCACCCAGGACGCCACCGGGAAGGCCACGCACGACAGCGCCTGCATCCGCTGCGACCGGGTCGACGGCTTCCCCTGCCTGATCGGCGCCAAGTCGGACGCCCAGGTCATCTGCGTGGACCCGGCGCTGCGGCACGACAACGTCCGGATGATCACCCATGCCGACGTGCGGCGCCTGGAGACCGACCCCACCGGCCGGACGGTCACCGGGGTGGTCGCCGACCTCGGCGACGGCAGCACCGAGACCTTCACCGGCGACATCGTCGTGGTGGCCTGCGGAGCGGTGAACTCGGCCGTGCTGCTGCTGCGCTCGGCCAACGACAAGCACCCGGCGGGCCTGGCCAACAGCTCCGGCGTGGTCGGCCGCCACTACATGCGGCACAACAACCTGGCGCTGATGGCCGTCTCCAAGGAGCCCAACCCGACGGCCTTCCAGAAGACCCTGGCCCTCCACGACTGGTACCTCGCCGGGGACGACTGGGAGTTCCCGATGGGCGGGATCCAGATGCTGGGCAAGTCGGACGCCGCGCAGATCCACGGCGAGGCCCCGCGCTGGGCGGGCGCCGTCACCCCCGACATGCCGTTCGAGGTCCTCGCGCACCACGCCGTCGACTTCTGGCTCTGCGGCGAGGACCTCCCCGCCGCCGACAACCGGGTCACCCTGGACGCCGACGGCAACGTCCACCTCGCCCTGGACGAGAAGAACAACACCGCCGGACTGAAGCGGCTCCGCCACAAGCTCCAGAGC
>NZ_JBEYFP010001437.1:0-1075 GCF_040634455.1 Kitasatospora sp. NPDC007106 | reverse complement strand
GTCGCCGCCCGGCCCCGGCAGGACCGGGGCCGGGCCGTGCGAGACTTGATCATGACTGTGACCAATCCCTGGCTGGCCGGCCCGGCACCGAAGCAGCGGCTCGATCGCGAGCGGCTGGAGGAACGCATACTCAACCTGCTGTCCTCGCAGAACATGTGCGTGCTCGCGACGGCGGGGCCGGACGGGCCGCTCGCGACGCCGGTGCGGTACTTCCACCTCGACTTCGCGGTGATGTTCTCCACGGCCGCCGGTTCGCCGAAGATGAGGAACCTGGCCGCGGACCCCCGGGCGTCGGTGGGGGTCTTCGCCCCGCTGGTCGGCCAGGCCAGCAGCCGGGGCGCACAGCTCTTCGGCCGGGCCCGGGTGCTGTCCGAGGGCGATCCCGGCTTCGACCGCTACTGGCCGGCCTTCCGCTGGCAGTCCGACCACGTCGAGCGCTCCCGCTCCCTCGACGAGCCGCCGACCGGGCCGATCGTGGTGATCGAGGCCGACCGGATCGTCTACACCGAACACTGGCTCCGGCGCGAGGGATTCGCGCCCCGCCAGTTCTGGACCCGGGCGGACGGCTAGGGCTTGCGGACGGGGTGACCGGGGGGCGGGACGGCTCTGCTCCGGCGGACGGGGATTCGCCGGACGATCACACGCACGAGTGACGTCACCCCCGTGCGCCCTTCCTGCTCCCCCTCACTCTCCGTCACCGTGGCTCCCGGGCGGATTGCTCGGACACGTACCGATACCGGCCGCCTTCCTGTCACGATCTCCACATCTCGAGGAAACTGATCCGTCATCAGATGCGTTTATCACCGTGAACATGCCCAGCTGAACGGCGACGGAAGGGGGAGCACCGATGCGTACGCGCAGCTCGGTCACGGGCCTGTTGGCGGCCCTGCTCGGTCTCGCCCTGCTGCTGGGCGGGGGTGCCGCGGGGACGCTGAAGCCCCGTCAGTCCGTCCCGGTCGCGGCCTCCGCCAACGTCGCCGAGCACAAGGAGACGGAGAAGGAGCTGCCCGCGGGCGTGCCGTTGCGGCACGGCCCGCACGCCGTCGGCCGGCCCGCCCCGGGCGGCGGCGCCGCC
>NZ_JBEYFP010001436.1:0-1076 GCF_040634455.1 Kitasatospora sp. NPDC007106 | reverse complement strand
GCCCCGTGGGGCGGCGGCGCCTGGGGGGCCGGCGCGGGCCCGTACGGCTGGCAGCAGCCGCCGCTCGGCCCGCCGACCGCCTGGAACGGCTACGCGATCACCTCGTTCGTGCTGGGCGTCCTCGGCATCGCCTGCTGCATGTGGGTCGGCGCGATCGCCTTCGGCGTGGCCGCCCTGCGCACCGTCAGGGCGCGCAACGAGCGCGGCCGCGGGCTGGCGATCGCCGGTGTCGTGCTCGGCGGCTTCTGGGCCGTCGTGCTGGCCGTGCTGATGGTGCTGGGCGTGGTCCTCGACGACCGCGGCCCGCTGGGCACCGCTCCCTTCCGGGACGAGAACGGCTCCGACCGGACGGCCACCACCGGGGTCTTCGACCTCACCGCCGGGGAGTGCTTCGTCAAGCTCGGCAGCGGCAAGGGCGAGGACCTCACGGACGTCGAGACGGTGGACTGCTCCGAGCCGCACTACGGCGAGGTGTACGCCACCCCGCACTTCACCGCCGCCGCCTACCCCGGCAAGGACGGCGTCGTCGCCGACGCCAAGAAGGGCTGCGCCGAGACGCTGTTCGACTACGCGCCGGACAGCTGGGCCGTCCCGGAGGACATGGAGATCCACTTCTTCTACCCGGACGCGGCGACCTGGGCGCTGGACGGCGACCACTACGCCACCTGCTTCCTGACCGACAGCAGCTCGGTGGCCACGGGCACGGTGCGCCAGGACCGCACGGGGCTGAACGACGAGCAGATGGCCTACCTCCGCGCCGAGCACCGGGTCGACCGGGCGTACGACGAGCAGCCGCAGGCGAAGCCCGCCGCCGACCCGGCCGCCTACCGGGAGTGGGCGAAGAAGCTCTCCACCGCGGTCGGCGGGGAGGTCGACGACCTGGGCCGGCGCAGCTGGGGCGGGCTGGCCGCCGCTCCGGTCGGCGCGCTCAAGGACGAGCTGAAGCAGGCGCTGCCGCACCTGCAGGTGGCCGGGGCGGCCACCGACCCGAAGGTGCTGGAGCGCGAACTCGACGCGGCCGAGGGGCTGCTGGGCTTCGAGCGCCCGGCGGCCGTCCGGGCCGCGCTGGGCCTGGC
>NZ_JBEYFP010001435.1:0-1077 GCF_040634455.1 Kitasatospora sp. NPDC007106 | reverse complement strand
CGTCCGGCGTACCGCAGGCGGACCAGTGCTGCGAGGTCCTCCCGGCAGGACGGGCAGCGCAGGCTCTCCGCGTCCGCGGGCACCGCGCACTGCGGGCACGGCACCTCGATGGGCGGTACGGCCGTCATCGGGGATCGACCTCCTCGGGGCGGACCGGCCCGACCTGCTCCGGCATGCTGTCGTTGCCCATCTCGCGCTGCGCCTGCGCGTACAGGCCCAGCAGCGCCGAGTTGTGACGGTTCGCCGCCTCCATGTTGGCCGACTCCACGGCGGAGTCGAGCCCGCGCAGCTCCGCCAGGATCCGCTGGCCGAGCGCCGCCGACACCATGTTCTGGCTGACGTAGATGTTGCACATCGTCAGCATCCGGAAGGTGTGGCCCAGCGAGTCGCACAGCTCGTCCGCGGCGGCGGCGGCCGCCATCGCACCGTCCCAGTCCGCGGCCTCGCGGCGTTGCCGCAGCTCGGCCGCGACCGCCCGCAGCCGGCCCAGGTCGCCCACGTCCAGGTGCTTCTCGCAGTACAGGATGAACAGGCTCAGGTACGCCTCGGTGCTGCGCACCCAGCGCTGCGCGTTCAGCAGGAACTGCGCCCGCTCCAGCGCCGCGTCCACCGACTCGCCGCCCGTCCGGCCGCCGGCCATGTCGTCGAGGGTGTCCATCATCCGCTGCGTCTCGCGCAGTTCGGCCTCGGTCAGCTCGTTCGCCCAGCGGTCGGTGAAGTTCTCGATCTGCCGCTGCTGCTCCTCGACCTGGACCTTGCGCTCCGGGTCGAGCTGGTTGTGGCTGAACTTGACCGTCCGCTGCTCGCCGCCCTGGATCCGCACCGACAGGGTGATCGTGCGGTCGCTGTCGAGGCCGAACGACACCTCGACCGGGATCCGGCCGCCCAGCCCGGCGGGCAGCCGCAGGGTGACGTGGCCCATCAGCTCGTTCTGCTGGGCGATCGGCTGCTCGCCCTCGTACACGGCCACTTCGAGGCGCTGCTGCCCGCCGCCGGAGTTGTCGAGCACGACGACCTCGCGGGCACCGGCCTCGATCAGCTGGTCGACGACGGTGGAGCCGATGGTGCCGGCGCCTC
>NZ_JBEYFP010001434.1:0-1077 GCF_040634455.1 Kitasatospora sp. NPDC007106 | reverse complement strand
CTGGCTTCCGAACGAATTCATCCGCCGGACGGAATATTTACTCCCCATCTCGTCCTCTTGACGGACATATTTCGCCCTCATACGGTGATACGGATCGCACTGGTCCGAACGCCACGGAGCTCCAACGCCCGTCACGTCCGCACGGGAGAGGAAGCACATCCGATGACCAAGAGGTCCCGAGCGGCATCGCCGCACCTGTTCCGCTGGCGGGTGGAGATTCCGCACCAGTCCGGTGACACCGGGCCGGACGGCACGCCCGACACCGGTGTCCACCTCTTCATCGTCGACGCCTCCGAGGCCGACCACGCACTGGAGCAGGCACTCGCCCGGGCGGAGTCCGAGGACGCCCGCCGGCACCGCCGCCACACCCCGCTCGCGGTGGACCTGCACCGGGTCTCCGTGGTCAAGCTCTGCCACGTGGCCTGAACCGCCCGCCGGGCAGCCCGACCCGCCCAGCCGCGCCCGGCTCCACCAGCGCGTACGCCAGCAGCAGGCCGAGCAGCGGCACCGCGCACAGCGCCGCCAGCACCCCCTGCGGCCCGTGCGCCCGGGCCACCAGACCGAGCAGCGGCCCGCACAGCCCGCCGGCGCTGACGCCGAGCCCCAGCGTGACCCCGGCCGCGGTGCCGGGGCGGCCGGGCAGGTAGTCCTGGCCCAGCTTCACCATCACCGCGAACGGCACGTTGAGCGCCGCCCCGGTCAGCACCGCGAACACCAGCGGCAGCAGGCCGCCCGGCGCCAGGCAGAGGCCCGCCAGTGCGGGCACCGTGAGCGCGGTGCCCAGCCGCACCGCGGCCACCGCTCCGATCCGGTCCGCGAGCCGGCCGCCGAGCAGCGTCCCGGCGACACCGCCGCCGAGGAAGCCGGCCAGTGCCGCACCGGCGAGCGCGTGCGAGGCGTGCAGGTCGCGCAGCCAGTGCAGCTCCAGGAAGGTGCTGACCCCGAAGAACACCACCGACCGCGCCACCTCGACCCCGGTCAGCACCAGGAACGGCGGCCACCGGTCGGGCCCCGCCGGTGCGGCCGCGGCCGTCGCGACGGCCCGCTCCCGCTCCCGCGAGAGCGGAAGAGCGGCGG
>NZ_JBEYFP010001433.1:0-1079 GCF_040634455.1 Kitasatospora sp. NPDC007106 | reverse complement strand
TGGGCGACCAGGCGGTCGTGGGGGCCGAGCTCGACCAGGTGGCCGTCCTCCAGGACGGCGACCTGGTCGGCGTCGTGGGCGGTGTGCAGGCGGTGTGCGACGGCGATCACGGTGCGCCCGGCCAGTACGGCGGCGAGTGCCCGTTCGGCGTGCCGGGCGGTGGCCGGGTCGAGCAGCGCGGTGGCCTCGTCCAGCACCAGCGTGTGCGGGTCGGCCAGCAGGACCCGGGCCAGGGCCAGTTGCTGGGCCTGGGCGCCGTCGGCGCGGTGGCCGTCGGGGCCCAGCTCGGTGTCCAGACCGGCCGGCAGCTCGCGGGCCCAGTCGGCGCCGACCGCGGCGAGCGCCGCGTCCAGTTCGGCGTCGGTGGCGGCCGGCGCGGCGAGCAGCAGGTTCTCCCGGACGGTGCCGAGGAAGACGTGCTGCTCCTGGGTCACCAGCACCACCTGGCGGCGCAGCTGCTCCGGGTCCAGGTCGGCGACCGGCACCCCGCCGACCGTGACCGTGCCGGTGCGCGGACACTCCACCCCCGCCAGCAGCCGGCCCAGGGTGGACTTGCCGGCGCCCGAGGGGCCGACCACGGCGAGGCGTTCGCCCGGACGGACCGTCAGGTCCACCCCGTGCAGCACCTCGGGCCCGTCCTGGTAGCCGAAGCCGACCCCGCGCAGCTCGATCCGGTCGTCGGCCGGGACGGCACCCGTCCGCCGGGCCGCCTCCTCGGCGCCGGCCAGCCCTTCGAGCCGGGCGAAGGCCGCGGAGCTGCTCTGGAGCTGGTCGCTGCGGAACATCAGCTCCTCCAGCGGCCCGGAGAGCTGGCGCAGGTAGAGCGCGACGGCCACCACAGCGCCCGCGCCGACCTCGCCGCGTGCGTGCAGCAGGCCGCCGAGCAGCAGCACCGCGACCACCGGAACGGCGTGGCAGACGTCCACGAGCGGGAAGAGCACGTTGCGCAGGGCCAGGGTGCGCCGCCGCGCGGCCGCGGCGTCCGCCAGCACCCGGCGGCCGACCGCCCGGCGCCGGTGCTGCAGTCCGAGCGCCTCGATGGTGCGGGCTCCGGCGGCGGTGGCGGCGAGCATCTCGGC
>NZ_JBEYFP010001432.1:0-1086 GCF_040634455.1 Kitasatospora sp. NPDC007106 | reverse complement strand
TGCTCAAGTGCTCGTTCTGCCGCAAGTCGCAGAAGCAGGTGAAGAAGCTGATCGCCGGGCCTGGCGTCTACATCTGCGTCGGCACCCAGCTCGGCCCGTTCCGGGGCCTGCCGCCGAGCGGCCGCACGGCGGACTTCACCGCCATCGGCATCGACCACTTCGAGGGCGACAAGGTGATCTCCCGCTCGGCGCACTTCGACATCGCCGACCTGATGCGCCAGCTCGGCCACACCACCCTCGAGGTCCCGGCCGTCAACAACCCCTGACCCGTCGGACTCCCCCGGTCCGGCACCACGTCGGGCGTCCCGTCGGACACCCCCGGTCCGACTCCTCGTCCGGCACCGCCCGCCGGGCCCTCCCCCGGCCCGGCGGGCACCCCCACCCGCCCCCTCGGCACCCGTCCCCCACGCCCGACCACTCGACCGCCGGTGCCCCGCCACCCGGCCCGACAGGACCCCCAGGAGAGAAGGCATGAAGCCGCCGCCATTCGCCTACTGCCGGCCGGAGACGGCCGAGGAAGCCGTCCACCGGCTCACCGAGTACGGACCCGACGCCCGCGTCCTCGCCGGCGGCCAGAGCCTGCTCCCGCTGCTCAACCGCCGCCTGCTGCGCCCCACCGCGCTGGTCGACGTCGGCCGGATCGCCGCCCTGCGCGGCACCGGCCGGCACGGTGGCGCCCTGCACATCGGGGCGCTCACCACCCACGCCGACCTCGAACGGGCCGCCGACCCCCACCTCCGGGCGGCCCTGCCGGTCGTCCCCGAGACCGCCCGGCTGATCGGCAACCTGCCGGTCCGCCTCCGCGGGACGATCGGCGGCAGCCTCGCGCACGCCGACCCGGCCGCCGAGTGGTGCCTGCTCGCCGTCCTCCTCGACGCCGACCTGCACGCCCTCGGCCCGGCCGGTGAACGCACCGTCCCGGCAGCGGAGTTCTTCACCGGCGCGCACCGCACCGCGCTCACGCCGGGCGAACTGCTCACCGGCGTCCGCATCCCCCGACCCGCCCCCACCGCGGCCGTCGCCGAGTACGGCTTCCAGCCGGGCAGCCTCCCGCTGGTCGCCGCCGCGGCCGAGACCGACCGCACC
>NZ_JBEYFP010001431.1:0-1089 GCF_040634455.1 Kitasatospora sp. NPDC007106 | reverse complement strand
AAACATACTTTTAATCATTAGTACACCACCCTCATCTAAACATAATCCACAACCAACATTCACTTCACGACGCTCTTCCGATCTGCACACCCCGGCCTCCCCTGCAGGCAGGGACCGTTCGGCCCTGGGAACGGGACACGCGGCCCTGTCGCCGCGGACCGGACCGGGACGAAACTGGAAGCACAAGCCCGGCCGGCCCCTCAGGGGACCGATTCCGCGGGAGGCACACCATGACGAAGCAGCGGGTCCTCGTGGCGTACGGCACCAAGCACGGCGCCACGGCCGGCATCGCCGAGGAGATCGGGCGGGTCCTGGACGAGGAGGGCTTCGCGACCGAGGTCGTCCCCGCCGCCGAGGTCACCACCGTGGCGGACTTCGACGCCGTCGTCCTCGGCAGCGCGCTCTACATGAACCACTGGCAGCACGATGCGCTCCGCTGCGCCCACCGCCACGCCGACGAACTGGCACGGCGGCCCGTCTGGCTGTTCAGCAGCGGGCCGGTCGACAGCTCTGCCGAACAGCACGAGATCCCGCCGGTCGCCCAGGTGGCCGAGGAGTTGGAGCACCTCCACGCGCGGGGGCACGTCACCTTCGGCGGCAGTGTGACCGCCGAAACGCCGGGCTTCGTCGCGCGGAGCATGGTCAGGCACGGCAAGGGCGGCGACTTCCGGAGCCCCGAGCACATCCGGCGCTGGGCACAGGAGATCGGCGCCGAACTCCGCGCGGACGAAGCCGGCCCGACCAAGGACTGACGGATCGTCACGACACTGCCCCGGCAGCAGACCCGAGGAGGCGTGCCATGCCCGCCGCATCCACTTCGCCCCGCCCCGTCCGAGGCGGGCCGTCCGGTCCTCCGCCACCTGCGCCGGGCCGCCGGCCTCGACCGCAACCCGCTCTGCCGCACGGCGGACCGCGCCCGCAGCCGACTGCTCGTCGGCGCCGTGCTGCTCGCCGTCCTCTCGGTCGCCGCCGCCCTGGTGACCGCCCAGGTCCTGCTGCACGACATGCGGGCCGACGCCCGGCGGACGGCCGAGCACCGCCACCCGGCGACGGCCACCACCCTCGCCGCGGCCGTCGGCCCCCCGGGCC
>NZ_JBEYFP010001430.1:0-1089 GCF_040634455.1 Kitasatospora sp. NPDC007106 | reverse complement strand
CCCTCATGCGCCTCCATGCGGAACTGCCAGATCAAATGACCGTCAATGCCAGACCACTGGTGCGACGTCACTTGGTCTCGCTCAGTGCCTTGTTGAGCAGGACGACGTTGACGCCGGCCTGGCCGAGGTAGCCGAGCGAGCGACCCTCGGTGTACTTGCCGATCAGCCGGTTCAGCGTGTCGGCGGGCACGTTGCGCGCCTTGGCCACCCGGTCGACCTGCTCCTTCGCGTAGGCGACGGAGATGTGCGGGTCGAGGCCGGAGCCGGAGGCGGTGACCGCGTCCACCGGGACGCTCGCCGGGTCGACGCCGTCGAAGGCGGCGATCGCGGCGCGCCGGTCCTGAATCGTCTTCAGCAGGTCCTCGCTGTTCGGGCCGAGGTTGGACGCGCCGGAGGCCTTCGGGTCGTACGAGCCGGCCGAGGGGCGGGGCTGGAACCACTTCGGGTCCGGCTGCGCCTGCTCGTCCGGGTCGTCGGGGTTCTTCTTCGGCAGGTCGTAGCTCTGGCCGAGCAGGCTGGACCCGATCTCCTTGCCGTCGGACTTCACGATCGAGCCGTTCGCCTTCACCGGGAAGGCGACCTGGGCGATGCCGGCGACCAGCAGCGGATAGGCGAGGCCGAGGACGACGGTCATCACCAGCAGCATCCGCAGCGCGGTGAGGTGGGTTCGCAGAATGGTGGGCATGGTGTTCTGGCCTCTCTCAGCTCAGGCCGGGGATGAACTGGACGACCAGGTCGATCGCCTTGATTCCGATGAAGGGGACGACGAGGCCGCCGACGCCGTAGAGCCCGAGGTTCCGGGCCAGCAGCGAACTCGCGTCGGAGGGACGGTACTTGACGCCTCGCAGGGCGAGCGGGATCAGACCGACGATGACCAGGGCGTTGAAGACGATCGCCGAGGTGATCGCGGACTGCGGGCTGTGCAGGCCCATGATGTTCAGGTGCTTCAGGCCCGGGTACACGCCGGCGAACATCGCCGGGATGATCGCGAAGTACTTGGCGACGTCGTTGGCGATGGAGAAGGTGGTCAGCGCGCCGCGGGTGATGAGGAGCTGCTTGCCGATCTCGACGATCTCGATCAGCTTGGTG
>NZ_JBEYFP010001429.1:0-1090 GCF_040634455.1 Kitasatospora sp. NPDC007106 | reverse complement strand
GCCCGGGTCGACCGCCAGCCAGGTGCCGCCGGCCAGCAGGTCCAGGCCACCGAGCAGCCGGGGCCGGTCCGGCCAGTGCCGGGCGGGCGGCAGCCAGGCGCGGTCGGCGTACTCGTCCCGTGCGGCGAGGACGACGACCGGAACCGGCGAGCCCGGATCGAAACTGACGAACACGGTGCACACGGCGCATCCCCTCACCCGGGCCGTTCCTCTCCCGTGATCCTCGCACGGCGGCCGGTGGACCGGGCGGGCGGGCCGTCCCCGCGTGCCGCCGAAGGGACTTGACGCGTCGTCCGGCCGCCGCCGGCCGCCCGCGGTGCCTGCGCGACCGATCCGGAGGCGGGGGCGGTCCCCGATCTTCCAAGAAATCTCGACATGAAGTATCTTGATGTCGAGATTCATGTCGGAGGAGACGAGCGGGGGGATCGCCCATGCGGCGGAAGCGGAACACCGGCGGACTGGTCGCACAGCTGCGGCAGCCACCGGGCGGCCGGGACGGCCGGACGATGCTGCTCGCCCAGTTCGTCGACCGGACCGGCACCGGCGTGTGGTCGGCCGCGGCCGTGCTCTTCTTCACCTTCGTCCGCGGCCTCGACGCCGGGCAGCTCGGCCTGCTCCTCGGCGTCGGAGCGGTCGCCGGGATCGCCGGATCGCCGCTCGCCGGCCGGGCGGCCGAACGGTTCACCGTCCGGGGCCTGCTGACCGCCTGCCACCTGCTGCGGCTCGGCACCACGGGCCTGCTGCTGGTCGTGCACGACTACGCCGTGCTGCTGGCCGTGGTGGCCCTCACCTGCCTCGGCGAGCGGGCCGCCAAGACGCTGGAGATGCTCTTCGCCACCCGGGTCGCGGGCGAACGCCGAGGCGTCTACCAGGCGCTCTTCCGCAGCACCGCCAACGCCGGCTACGCGCTCGGCGCGGGCATCGCGGCCCTCGGACTGGCCGTGGGCACGCCCGCCGCGTACCGGGCGCTGATCCTCGCCAACGCCCTCTCCTTCGTCCTGGCCGCCGCCCTCGTCCTGCGCACCCGGGAGCCGGCCGGCCACGGGTCGGTCGTGGCCCGGCACGCGGACGGCGGGGGAGCGGGGCCCGC
>NZ_JBEYFP010001428.1:0-1091 GCF_040634455.1 Kitasatospora sp. NPDC007106 | reverse complement strand
GGTCGGGGTCTGTCTGGACACCTGCCACGCCTTCGCCGCCGGGCACGACCTGGCCGCCCCGGGCGGGACGGCGGCCATGCTGGCCGAGCTGACGGACGCGGTCGGACCGGGCCGGCTGAAGCTCGTCCACGCCAACGACTCCGAGGACGTGCTCGGCGCCCGCAAGGACCGGCACGCCAACATCGGGGCGGGCCACATCGGGGCGGACGCCTTCGGCGAACTGCTCGCCCACCCGGACACCGCGGGCGTCCCGCTGATCATCGAGACCCCGGACGGCCGGCACGACCCCGACCGGGTCGAGGGCGCCCGGCACGGCCAGGACATCCGCCGGCTCAAGGAGCTGCGCGCGGCCGCGGGCGCACCGGCCCTCACGGGCGTTCCGGCATGAGCGACGCAGGGCCGGCAGCCGCGCAGGACGTGCAGCGGGACGACCAAAAAACCGAACGGGACCGCCGGACCGGCCGGCTGCGGCCGGTGCTGCTGGTGCTGGTGCTCGCGGCGGCGGCCGCCTCGCTGCTGCTGTGGAGCCCGGTCGACGCGCTGGGCGGCGGGCACGGGCCCTGGCGGCTGCCGATCGCGCTGGCGGTGTACACCCTGGGCACGCTGGCCTTCGTCCCGAAGCCGGCGCTCAACGCGGCCGCCGGGCTGCTGCTGGGCACGGCGGTGGGCCTGCCGCTCGCGGTCGCCGGGACGACCCTGGGCGCGGCCGCGGCGTTCTGGCTCGGTCGCACCCTCGGCCGGGACGCGCTCCGCCCGCTGCTGCGCGCCCGGGCGGCGGCCGCGGTCGACCGGCGGCTGACCGAGCAGGGCTTCCGCAGCGTGCTGCTGCTGCGACTGGTGCCGGGCGTGCCGTTCCAGCCCGCCAACTACGCCTGCGCGCTCTCCGGTGTGCGCCCGGCGCCCTACCTCGCGGCGACCGCCCTCGGGGTGCTTCCGGGCACCGCGGCCTCGGTGGTGGCCGGTGCGAGCGCCTCCTCGCCGACCTCGCCGGCCTTCCTGCTGTCCACCGGGGCGGTCGTGCTGATGACGGCGGTGAGCGGGGTCTCACTGCTCCGCGCCCGCCGGGCGGCCGCCGCGGGCTGATCCGCGGG
>NZ_JBEYFP010001427.1:0-1091 GCF_040634455.1 Kitasatospora sp. NPDC007106 | reverse complement strand
GCCGAGGAGGCGCTGTGAACGACTACCCCCCGATCGCGGACCACGGCATCGTCGGTGACCTGCAGACGGCGGCTCTGATCGCCGCCGACGGCACCGTCGACTGGTGGTGCACCCCCCGCTTCGACTCCCCCAGCGTGTTCGCCTCACTGCTGGACAGCGACCGCGGCGGCTTCTGCCGGCTCGCCGCCGATGCGGGTCCCGAGGCGACCGTCCGCCAGCTGTACCTGCCGGACACGGCCGTCCTGATCACCCGTTTCATGGCGCCCGGCGGGGTCGGCGAGGTGGTCGACTTCATGCCGCCGGATCCGTCGCCGACGCCGTCCACCCATCACCGGCTGATCCGGGCGGCGCGGGTGGTGCGCGGCAGTCTGCCGTTCGAGCTGCTGTGCCGGCCGCGCTTCGACTACGGCCGGGCGGCGCACGGACTGACCCGGCTCGACGACGGGTCGGTGCTGTTCCGCGGGCCCGGCACGGACCTGCACCTGCAGGCGACCGCGCCGATCGCGCTGCACCCCGACGGTACGGACGTGTCCGCCCGGTTCACGCTGCACGCCGGCCAGCGCGCCGCCGTGGTGCTCACCGCCGAGTCGGGCGAGCCGGGCACGCTCAGCGGCCGGCCGGGCGGTCCGGCTCCCACCGCCGAGAGGATCACCGCCGAGTTCGAGGCGTGCACCGGGTTCTGGCTGGGCTGGCTGCGGTCCTGCCGCTACCGCGGCCGCTGGCACGAGATGGTGACCCGTTCGGCGATCACCCTGAAGCTCCTGACGTACGCCCCCACCGGCGCGCCGATCGCCGCCGCCACCATGGGCCTGCCCGAGCAGGTCGGCGGGGAGCGGAACTGGGACTACCGCTACACCTGGGTGCGCGACGCCTCGCTGTCCGTCCGGGCACTGATCGACCTCGGCTTCGTCACGGAGGCGAACGCCTTCCGCCGCTGGCTGCGGGACCGGCTGGACGCCGGCGGGACGGCCTCGGGCGAGCCGCTGCAGATCATGTACCGGGTCGACGGCGAACCGCACCTCACCGAGGAGGTGCTGGAGCACCTGGAGGGCTACCGGCGCTCCGCGCCGGTGCGGGCCGGCAACGCCGCG
>NZ_JBEYFP010001426.1:0-1092 GCF_040634455.1 Kitasatospora sp. NPDC007106 | reverse complement strand
GCGTGGAAGGTGCAGGGCGGGCTCCCGGCGGGGGCCCGCCCGCACCGGCGTGCGGTCACGGGGTGGCGGTCACGGGGACACGGTCACTGGGCGAGCGTCTTGCCCGTCTCCAGCAGCGACTTGAGGTCGCTGAGCACCCAGCTCCAGCCGCCGCCCCCGCCCATCTGCTCGTCGTCGTGGGCGCCGCTGACCAGCGCGGCGAGCTGCGGGGCGCCGGCCAGCTCGTGGGTGACGGTGAGCCGGGTGGAGCCGTCCTTCTCCGCCAGCTCGTAGGTGACCCGGGTGAAGCCCTCGGCGGCCAGCTGCGGGTCCATCGCCATCCGCCAGGTCAGCACCAGCTTGCGCGGCGGGTCGGCCTCGACCACCTCGCCGTCGACGACGGTCTCGGGGACGGGGAAGCCCATCGCCTTGGCCCCCTCGACCATGGCCGGGCCGGGCAGGGTGCGGTAGGGCGCACCGGGGGTGAAGTCGTAGTCGGTGAGGCCTCCGTAGCCGTAGCGGTCGGTCCACTCGGGCTTGGTGATGGCGTCCCAGACCTTCTCGGGGGCGGCCTTGATGTAGACGCGGTAGACCTGGGTGGTCGCCGCGCTGTCGGTCCCGCTCATGGATCCTTCTCCAACTCTGCCTTGAGCTCGGTCAAAGCGGTCACGTGGCGTTCGGTGTACTTGTCGATCCAGCGGTCGTGGATCAGCCGGATCGGCACGGGGTTGAGGAAGTGGAGCTTCTCGCGGCCCGACTTCCGGGACACCACGAGGCCGGCGTCCTCCAGCACGCGCAGGTGCTTCATGACGCCGAACCGCGACATCTCCAGCTCCGACTCCAGCTCGGTGAGCGTCCGCCCGTCTCGGGCGAAGAGCAGGTCGAGCAGGAACCGGCGGGTCGGGTCGGCCAGCGCCTTGAACACCAGGTCGTCGTCGGACACGCCTCCAGGATAGGTGACCATTTGGTCACATGTCCACCGGGGCGCGCCCGCTTCCGGGCCGCTGCGTCGACGCGGTCAGGCGGCGCGGTCAGGCGACGCCGCAGAGCCGGAGCACGGCGGTCGTCCCGGCCGCCGCCACGACGACCAGCGGGAAGGGCGCCCGGCGCAGC
>NZ_JBEYFP010001425.1:0-1093 GCF_040634455.1 Kitasatospora sp. NPDC007106 | reverse complement strand
GCCGCCGATCAGCGTGACGGCGAGTGGGGTGCCGTGCCGGTCGACGATCAGGTGGTGCTTGCTGCCCGGCCGGCCCCGGTCGACCGGCGAAGGTCCGGTGCGCGCCCCCCTTGAGCGCCCTGACGTGCGAACCGTCGATCGCCGCGTCATCCATCTCCAGCAGGCCTTCCGCCCGCAGCTCGGCGAGGAGGAGCTCGTGCAGGCGCGGCCACACGCCCGCATCGGTCCAATCCCGCAGCCGCCGCCAAGCCGTGATCCCGCTGCAGCCGGTCCGCTGCGCGGGCACGTCCCGCCAGCTCACGCTCTTGCCCAGCACGTACACGATGCCGCGCAGCGCGGCACGGTCGTCCGCGGGAAGCCGGCCGGGGTATCGGTGGCGTCGCGGCGGACGTGGCGGCAGCAGCGGAGCCACCCGCTCCCACAAGTCATCAGGCACAAGATCATCCGACACGTGCAGCACTCGGCCGCCCGGCCACCTCAACTGCCAAGCCCCTGAATCGAACTCATTTTGAAATGATCCCTACCTTCTTGGTGGGCTCGTTCCGGTCCTTCGTACGATCGGGGCACCCAGGGGTACGGGTGTGGCTCAAAAGCTCATGCCGATGGTTGTGGCTCTTACTGATTGGCCGCCCGTGACCCCGCGACGACACGGCCACTGATTGGGATGCGCGAGCAGTCGCTTCGTAGGGACACGTCGGCGTGGTCGTCTGCCGGGACAGGACACAATCGACGAGGAGGCACTGGGTGCCGGAGCTGTGGGCGGGGACGGACGCGGGCAAGGCCGAGCACCACTGCACGGTCATCGACGCAGACGCAGTGAAACTGCTGTCACGCCGCGTCCCCAACAATGAGCCCGAACTGCTGGACCTGATCAAAGACGTGCTCGAGCTCGCAGACGGTGCCCCGGTGACGTGGGCGGTGGACCTGAACGCCGGCGGGGCAGCGCTGTGGATCGCGCTGCTGACTGCGCACGGCCAGCAGGTCATCTACATCCCGGGACGGACAGTGCACCACGCCTCCGGGGCCTACCGCGGCGACGGGAAGACGGATGCGAAGGACGCCTTCGTCATCGCCGACCAGGCCCGCATGCGCC
>NZ_JBEYFP010001424.1:0-1093 GCF_040634455.1 Kitasatospora sp. NPDC007106 | reverse complement strand
CACACCGTGTCAGGCGGTGCACTCGGAGACATCATGTTCACCATCGGAGACTTCGCCCGGCACGGCCGCGTCTCGGTCCGGATGCTGCGGCACTACGACGCGATCGGCGTGCTGCGCCCGGCCCGGGTCGACCCCGGCACCGGCTACCGCCACTACACGGCCGCGCAGCTCGCCCGCCTCAACCGCGTCATCGCGCTCAAGGACCTCGGTCTCACCCTCCAGCAGGTCCAGGCGATCCTGGACGAGGAGGTCGGCACCGAGGAGCTGAGGGCCATGCTCCGGCTGCGGCGGGCCGAACTCGAGGCCGCCGTGACCGCGGCGGCGGCGCGGCTGGTCCAGGTCGAGGCGAGACTCCGAGCGATCGAGAGCGAGGGGCACATGCCCACTGACGACGTCGTCCTGAAGCACGTCCCGGCCGTACGGGTGGCCGAACTGTCCGCCGTCGCCGCGAGTTACGAGCCGGAGGACATCGGGCCCGTCATTGGCCCCCTCTACGACGAGCTCTTCCGGCGCCTGGCCGCCGCCGGGATCACCCCCACCGGCCCCGGCATCGCCCACTACGAGGACGCCCCGGAGGGCGGCGGCCGGATCGTCGTCCACGCGGCCGTCGAGGTCTCCGCCCCGCTGCAGGACGGCGAGGTCACCGTGCTCGACCTGCCGCCCCTCGAACGGGCGGCGACCATCGTGCACCGCGGCCCGATGGACACCGTCCTCCCCACCGCCCAGACCCTCGCCCGCTGGATCGACGCCACCGGCCACCACGCGCCCGGCTACCCCCGCGAAGTCACCCTGGAGTGCCCGGCCGACCGCGACGACTGGGTCACCGAACTCCAGGCACCGGTGACCCCGGCCTGACGGCCGGTCGCATCCCACCGGAGCCCCGGCACGGGAGCCCTTCCCTGCCGTCCCCCGATCGGGCAGAGTGCCCACCGTGCTGATGATCTTCTTGGTGCCACTCGCGTGCTGGCTGCTCGCCGCCGGGACGGGCCGGGTGCGGTGGGCCGTGGCGGCGCTACTGGCGGCGTGCGCGGGCGTGCAGATCGCGGCGGCCGAGCGGTGGACGCCGGCAGGGCTGCGGCTGACCGCGCTGGTG
>NZ_JBEYFP010001423.1:0-1094 GCF_040634455.1 Kitasatospora sp. NPDC007106 | reverse complement strand
ACACTGCAGACCGCGCCCGTGCCGCCCTCGCGCGGCTGCCGGTCCAGCGGCGGGAACGGCGGCCTGGTCTTCTCGTTGCCGTACAGCGCCCGGGTGCTGACCAGGCTCCGCCGCAGCCGGGGGCACCGGGTCAGCTCGTAGGGGAGCCAGTGCAGGCGGTACGAGGTGTAGACGTCGAGGTCCTCCAGCGCCGACATCGCCCCGATCTCGGGCGGGACGCGGACCAGGTTGCTGCCGTACAGCCCGAGCCTGCGGACGGCGGTCAGCCTCGCGATCGTCGGTGGCAGGGTGACGATCTGCCGCCGTTCCTCCGCGGGCAGCCCCTGCAGCGGGTGGAACTCCTCGCGGCCGTCCGCCGCCGCCTCCTCCACCAGGTCGAGCAGCCGCAGCCAGCCCGGCGCCGAGGTGTCCTGCTGCTCGGCGTGGAAGGCGACCCGACGCCGGTTCGTCGCGCGGCCCTGGTCGAAGCACCGGCAGGTGTCCTGCCGTGCGCTCCGCTCGTCGCGGACGGCGGGCACCTGCGGACGGTTCGTCATGCGACCACCCTAGGCAGCGCTGCCGCCCGGGTCCGCAGGGGGGTTGTGGTCGGCCGTAGGGTGGCCGGCATGGGTGATCTCGTCGGGGACGTGGAACTCGCGGCCTCCCCCGTGGTGGCGAACAGCACCATGAACCGGGAGCGGACCCTCACCGGGGTGAACAGCTACGCCCGGGAGCTCGGCTTCGACCCGGCCGAACGGCTGCGGGGGCGCCCCGGTGCCTGGCTGGACCTGTGCAGCGGGGAGGGGCGGGCCCTGGTCGCCGCCGCCGGGTCGGTCGCCGCGGGCAGTGAGCTGACCGGCGTCGACCTGGTCGGCCCGCTCGGTCCGGTGCCCGTCCTGCCCGGGTTGCGGCTGCTGACCGCCTCGGTCGCCGACTGGGAGCCGGAGCGCACGTACGACCTCGTCACCTGCGTGCACGGCCTGCCCTACCTCGGGGACAAGCTCGGGCTGCTGGCCTGCTGGGCCGGTGCCCTCACCGGGGACGGCCTGCTCGCGGCCACCTTCGACCCGGCCTCGGTCCGCCGGCCGGACGGCCGCAGCGCCGCCCGCCCGGTC
>NZ_JBEYFP010001422.1:0-1097 GCF_040634455.1 Kitasatospora sp. NPDC007106 | reverse complement strand
CCTGGTCGAACGGGTCGCCGCCTGCCGCGTGCACGAGCACCATGCCCAGCGCGTAGACGTCCGACGCGGGGCGGACCACTCCGGAGGACTGCTCGGGCGCGATGTACCCGCGCGTCCCGAGGGTACGGCCCAGGGTGGTCGTCCGGACGGCGTCCATCGCGTGCGCGATGCCGAAGTCGATGACCCGGGGGCCGTTCGCGGCCATGATGATGTTCGACGGTTTGAGGTCCCGGTGCACGAGTTTGCACTTGTGGATCGCGGTCAGGGCCTCGGCGAGGGCCGACCCCAGACGGCCCAGTTCGGTGGGGTCGAGGTGCCCGCGGGCCAGCCTCTGGTCCAGGGTGGGCCCCTCGATGTACTCGGTGGCCATCCACGGCAGCTCCGCCTCGGGGTCGGCCTCCACGACCCTGGCCGTGTAGAGCCCGGAGACGCGCAGCGCGGCGTCGATCTCCCTCCGGAACCGGAAACGGAAGCGGTGGTCGACGGCGATGTGCCGGTGGGCCACTTTGACGGCGACCGGGTAGCCGCCGGGGGTGTGCCCGAGGTACACCCGGCCCATGCCTCCGGCGCCGAGGCGGCGTGTCAGCCGGTAGGGGCCGACGGAGAGCGGATCGTCCCGACCGAGTCGGTCCATCTGCCTCCCGTCTCCCCGCGAAGTACCGGTGCGTCTCCCCGCGCAGTGCCGGTGCCCGCCGGTCCGAGGGTACGTCGAAGAGCCCGGCCGCTGCAGGTGAACGGTGATGTCCGGTCGGCCGGAGTGCCTGGCGTGCCGCAGGTCTGACGGTCCGTCCGGCCGGGGCGGCTCAGCGGTTGCGGGCGTCGACGACCCGGCGGAGCTTGCCGACCGATCGCTCCAGGGTGTCGGGCGGCACGATCTCCACGGCGACGCTCACGCCGACGCCGTCCTTGACGCCCGCGGCGATGGCGGCGGCCGCGGCCTCGCGCTGCTCGGGGGTGGCGTCCGGGCGGCACTCCACTCGGACGGACATGTGGTCCATCCGGCCGCGCCGGGTCAGCTCCAGCTGGAAGTGCGGCGCGACCGCCGGGGTGCGCAGCACGATCTCCTCGATCTGGGTGGGGAAGACGTTGACCCCGCG
>NZ_JBEYFP010001421.1:0-1099 GCF_040634455.1 Kitasatospora sp. NPDC007106 | reverse complement strand
CCTCGGGGCGGGCGCCCGCGGTGCGTTCGGCGGCCCAGGCGGCGAGCGCGGCGGCGACCTCGTCGGGCCGGCAGTCCTCGGGCAGGGCGCGGGCCTCGGCGGTGAGCCGTTCGGCGAGGACCTCGGTGTCGCGGGCGGCGCCGAGGGCCGAGGCGAGGTCCTTGAGCGCGGTGACGAGGGCGGTGGTGTCGGCGCCGATCAGCGGCCGGTAGGCCTGCAGGGTGCTGCGCAGCCGGCGGCAGGTGACCCGCATCCGGTGGACGGCGTCCGGCTCGTCGGCGCGGACGGCCGCCGCCAGGTCGGCGAGGGTCTCGGTCTGCCGGGAGATCCAGGCGCCGAGGACCGTGGCGGCGGTGGGCTCGGCTCCGTGCGGCACGCTGACCACCCTCTTCCCGGGTCTCCAGGGTATGCCCGCGGGGGCGCGGGGCGGGCGTTCCTGACGCCGTGTCACCCGTGCGGACGCTTACACCGTCCTGATCCACGACCTGGCATACTCGCTGTCCATGACCGAGAGCCGGGCGACGAGGGTTCTGCGGGCCGCGGTGTTCACCGCCCTCGCGGTGCCGCTCGCTGCCCTGGGCCAGGTCGTGCTGACGGGTCGGCCGCTGCCCGTGACGCTGGTCCTGGCGTGCACCGCGGCCGTGTTCCTGGTGGCCCTGGTGCTGGACGGCGCCCGGCACGGCCTGGGGCGGCTGGCGGCGGTGATGGTCCCGGTCGAGCTGCTGCTGAACACCGCGTTCAACCTCGGGCAGGACGGCTGTACGACGGTCGCCGCCCGGTCGCACGGGGTGGATCTGCTGGTCTGCGGCGGCGGTTCGGTGGACGGCAGCCCGATGCTGTCGGGTCTCGCCGGGCAGTCCGCCGGTTCGCTGCGGCTGCTGGTGCTGCTGGCGCACCTGGCGCTGGCGCTCGCCGCCGCGGTGTGGCTGCGCCTCGGTGCGGCCGCGCTCGGCGGTGCGGCGCAGGTGCTGCGCGCGCTGCGGGCGGTGGCCGGGGCGGTCGTCCGGCACCTGCTGTCGTTCCTCGCGCCGCTGCCGGCCTGCCCGGCCGAGCTGGCGCCCTCGCCGGACGCGCAGGAGCCACTGCCCCGCCCGGAGTC
>NZ_JBEYFP010001420.1:0-1100 GCF_040634455.1 Kitasatospora sp. NPDC007106 | reverse complement strand
GGCCGAACTCGCCCGCGCCCACGGCTGCGACCACGTCGTGTACTACCGCGAGGAGGACGTCGCCGCCCGGGTGCGGGAGCTCACCGGCGGCGAGGGCGTGCCGGTCGTCTTCGACAGCGTCGGGCGGACCACCTTCGCCGGTTCGCTCGCCTCGCTGCGGCGACGCGGACTGCTGGTCTGCTTCGGCACCGCCTCCGGCCCCGTCCCGCCGATCGACGCCATGCAACTCGCCCTGCACGGCTCGGTGTTCGTGACCAGGCCGGCACTCGCCGACTACATCGCGGACCCGGCGGAACGCGCCGAGCTCGCGGGCGAACTCTTCGGCCACGTCGCCGCCGGCCGGATCAGGATCGAGATCAACCAGCGCTACTCGCTCAAGGACGCCGCACAGGCGCACCGCGACCTGGAGGGCGGCCGGACCACCGGCTCCTCCGTCTTCGTCCTCTGACCCGCACCGCGGACCCCACCCGCGCCGCGGACCCCGCACCCGCGCCCGGCGCGGACCCCACCGCCTCCCCCGGAGGATCCACATGAACCAGACCGCCCTCCCCGGCCCGGCCGCACCGGCCCTGGTGCGCCCCTCCGTCCGCCGCTCGATCAAGGTCGAGCCGCTGACCTGCACCATCGGCGCCGAACTGTCCGGGGTGAACCTCGGCGACGCCTCCCGCGACGCCGACCTGTTCGCCGAGATCAGGGAGCTCCTGCTCCGGCACAAGGTCCTGTTCCTGCGGGACCAGGACATCACCCGGGCCGAACACGTCGCCTTCGCCCGGCGGTTCGGCCCGCTGGAGGACCACCCGGTGGCCGGCAGCGACCCCGACCACCCCGGGCTGGTGCGCATCTACAAGGAGCTCGACAGCGCGCCCGAGCACTACGAGAACGCCCTGCACACCGACGGCACCTGGCGGGAGACCCCGGCGATGGGCGCGGTCCTGCGCTGCGTCGTGACCCCGCCGGTCGGCGGCGACACGCTCTGGGTCAACATGGCCGAGGCGTACCGCCGGCTGCCGGACCACGTCAAGGAGCAGATCGAGGGCCTGCGGGCCCGGCACAGCATCGAAGCGACGTTCGGCGCGGTGATGCCGACCGAGGCGCGCCAC
>NZ_JBEYFP010001419.1:0-1101 GCF_040634455.1 Kitasatospora sp. NPDC007106 | reverse complement strand
GCAGACCCGCGAGAGCGACATGAGCATGTCCGTCCAGTGCCGCGGCTGCGGCCTGGAGTACGCCGGAGCCCGCGGCCCCGCCGGACTGCTCGCCCGCCCCGACGCCCTGCTCCGCGGCCGCTACCTGCGGATGCTCGCCGAGGTGCCGCGCTTCCACCGCCGCGCCCGCCGGCTGCTCGCCGACCCCGGCGCCGGCGACCCCTCGCTGCGCCGCTTCCTCGACGAGGGCGGCTTCTCCCGGTACTTCACCAGCCACTTCATGACCCCGGTGGTCGCCGCCGTCTGGTCCTGCGCCCCCGACCTGGCCGGCGACTACCCGGCCCGCTACCTCTTCGCCTTCCTGGAGAACCACGGCATGCTCGGCGTCACCGGCTCGCCGACCTGGCGCACCGTGGTCGGCGGCTCCCGCACCTACGTCGAGCGGATCGCCGAACGCCTCACCGCCGTCCACCGCTCCGCCCCCGTCACCGCGGTGCACCGCCACCACGACGGCGTGGAGATCACCACCGCGGACGGCCGCCGCACCGCCGCCGACGCCGTCGTGGTCGCCACCCACGCCGACCAGGCGCTCGCCCTGCTCGCCCGCCCGACCCGCGCCGAACGCGAGGTGCTCGGCGCCTTCCGCTACTCCCGCAACCCCACCGTGCTGCACCGCGACGCCTCCCGGCTGCCCCGCGCCGCCTGGGCCCGCGCCTCCTGGAACTACCGGATGGCCGACTGCGGCGGCAGCGCCGAGAGCGTCCAGGTCAGCTACCACCTCAACCGGCTGCTCGGCCTCGACACCGCCGAGGACTACCTGGTGACGCTCAACGCAGACCGGCACGACCCGCCCGCCGAGGAGGACGTCGTCTCCCGCACCGTCTACGAGCACCCCGTCTACACCGCCGAGACGATCGCCGCCCAGCGCCGGCTGCCCGAACTCACCACCGGACGCACCGCCTTCGCCGGCGCCCACCACGGCTGGGGCTTCCACGAGGACGGCTGCCGCTCCGGTGTGCAGGCCGCGCACGCCCTGCTCGGCCTGCCCGCCGAGGACGGCGCCGCCGCCCGGTCCGGACTACCGGCGGGTGTCCGATGACCGCCGCGGCCGCCACCGCCGAC
>NZ_JBEYFP010001418.1:0-1103 GCF_040634455.1 Kitasatospora sp. NPDC007106 | reverse complement strand
GGAACGGGCTCTGACCGCCGAAGACCGCACGGCCGTGGTGCATGAGATCGGCCGGCTGGCGGCGCGCGGCCTGAGAGTGCTCGCGGTCGCCGTGCGGCCGCTCCGCCCCGGGGTGCCGCCGCCGCGGCGCCGCGAGGACGCCGAACACGACCTGTGCCTGCTCGGCCTGGTCGCCATGGCCGACCCGCCCAGGCCCGAGGTCGCCGGCGCCATCTCCCGTGCCCACCGCGCCGGCATCACCGTGCACGTGGTCACCGGCGACAACGGGCTGACCGCCGCGGCCGTCGCCGAACAGGTCGGCATCGGCCACCGCGGCATGCGGATCGTCACCGGCACCGAACTGGACTCCCTCAGCGACGACCACCTGGACGCCCTGCTCGCCCGCGGCGAGGAGGTGATCTTCGCGCGGACCTCACCCGAGGCCAAGCTGCGGATCGCCGACGCCCTGCGGGCGGAGGGCAACACCGTGGCCATGACCGGGGACGGGGTCAACGACGCGCCCGCGCTGCGCCGCGCCGACATCGGCATCGCCATGGGCCGCTCCGGCACCGAGGTCGCCCGCGAATCGGCCACCATGGTGCTCACCGACGACGACTTCGCCACCATCGTGGCCGCGGTCGAGGAGGGCCGCCGCACCTACGACAACATCCGCAAGTTCATCGTCTACATCTTCGCGCACGCGGTGCCCGAGGTGGTGCCCTTCCTGGTCTTCGCCCTGGCCGGGGGCGCCGTCCCGCTGCCGCTGACGGTGATGCAGATCCTCGCCGTCGACCTCGGCACCGACACCCTGCCCGCACTCGCCCTCGGCCGGGAGCGCGCCGAACCGGGCCTGATGGACCGTCCGCCACGGCCGCGCACGGAGAAGGTGATCCGGCCCGCCATGCTGGCCAGGGCCTGGGGATTCCTCGGTCTGATCTCCGCCGCGCTCGTCATGGGCGGCTACTTCCTCACCCTGACCGCGGGTGGCTGGCACCCCGGCGACCCCACCGGCCCCGGCACCCCCCTGCACGAGCTGTACCGGCAGGCCACCACCGTCGCCTGGCTGGGCATCGTGGCCTGCCAGATCGGCACGGCGTTCGCCGCCCGTACCGACCGGGCCTCCC
>NZ_JBEYFP010001417.1:0-1107 GCF_040634455.1 Kitasatospora sp. NPDC007106 | reverse complement strand
GCGGCGCGTCTGGTTCATGCTGATGCCAGGCTTCGGTGGGGCGGAGGGGGCAGCGATGCCGCGCACGGTTGCGGCCCCGCCGCCTGTGATGTCGAACGCCACGGCGCCGAGCCCGGCCCGGCTCCCCGCGCTGTGCCCGGATGCTGGAGTGGTCCCAGCTCGGGGACTGGCAGGAGTACGGCCTCGCAGAGCTGACCGCGGTCTGCTCTGCGATCTGCGCAGCCGTTACCGACCCACCCACCGCCCCGGGCGTGGGCGGCACCCTGCCCAGCGGGACGCAAGCCTTCCAGACCATCAAGCACGCCCGACCGCCTGCATGCACGACGGCTCGTCCGGTCTCTTCTTCCACCAGGCCAGAGCCCCGGATCGGGGCGGCGCCGACGACGGTCGAGAACGTCAGGAAGCGGGCACAGCCTGGGTGAAACGACCGTAGACGATCACCGTGCCCTGGTAGCCGGTGGCCTTGGTGTACGCACCGCCGCAGGTGACGAGGCGCAGTTGGGGTTGGTCCGCAGCGCCGAACACCCGATCAGCAGGGACGGCGTCCTTCGGGTAGACCTCGACGGCATCGGCTGTGAACTCGGCAATGCTGCGGTCGGCACGGGTGATCTCAATGGTGTCTCCCTTGTGCAGCGCGCCGAGGGAGTAGAAGACGGCCGGTCCGTCGAGGCCATCCACATGGCCGTCGATGACGGCATTCCCGGCGGTTCCGGGCGCAGCGCTCTGCCGGTACCAGCCGGCCAGCCGGCGGTCTGCTGCCGACGGTGCCGGCAGGTTCCCGTTCGCGTCGAGGTCGACCTCGGCGATCGGGGCGTCGACGCCGATCCTGGGGATCCGGATCCGCGTCGGCTTGGAGAACGCCATTCCCAGCACGGCGGCTTCTGCGTCGGGTGGAGCGGTACGCAGTGTCGGCAGGGGATGACGCCACGCGTCGGCGGCACTTGGATGCGGCGGGGCCGACGTCCGGGTCCCCGTCAGGACCAGCCACACTCCGACACCCACCGCGGCACCGGCCAGGATCAAGGCCGCACGGCCCCCTGGTGAGAGTGGTCGACCCACCGGTTTCACCTTCCGATCGTCGCCCGGCCGCCGACGGCGCTCCCCCGG
>NZ_JBEYFP010001416.1:0-1107 GCF_040634455.1 Kitasatospora sp. NPDC007106 | reverse complement strand
CCGAGCGGCCGCAGCGCCGCCCCGGCCGCGGCCAGCACCCCGAGCAGGGCGACGGCCTTGGCGTCCAGGCCGGGGGCGCCGCCGCCGGCCGAGCGGCCCTCGGAGATCTGGGCGACCACCACGGCCAGCAGCAGCGGCAGCATCAGGGCGAACAGCCAGGGCGCGTCGGCGGAGTGGCCGACCAGGTCGGAGCCGGGGGAGGCGAGCAGCGGCCAGCCGAAGGCGGTGACGCCGATCGCCGAGAGCAGGGCGAGCGCCGGGCCGGAGCGCCGCCCGAGCGGGGCCGGGCCGGCCGGCGCGCTCACAGCTCCTCCCCGAGCTCCGAAGTGATCTGGCGGAGCGTCAGCCACGGCTGCGGCGCGAGGACCTTGGCGATCTGCGGGGCGAAGGACGGTGCGGCGGTGACGACTTCGGCGGTCGGGCCGTCGGCGACGACCTCGCCCTCGGCCAGCACCACGGTGCGGTGGGCGAGTTCGGCGGCGAGCTCGACGTCGTGGGTGGCCAGCAGGACGGCGTGCCCGGCCTCGGCGAGGCCGCGCAGCACCGTGACCAGGCGGGCCTTGGCGGCGTAGTCGAGGCCGCGGGTCGGCTCGTCCAGCAGGATCACCGGGGGTGCGGCGGTGAGCACCACGGCCAGCGCCAGGGTGAGCCGCTGGCCCTCGGAGAGGTCGCGCGGGTGTCGGTCGTCGGCCAGACCGGGCAGCAGTCCGGCGACCAGGGCCCGGCAGGTGCCGGCGGGGGCGCCGGCGTCCTTGTCGGCGGAGGCGCACTCGGCGCCGACGCTCTCGGTGCACAGCAGGTCGCGGGGCTCCTGCGGAACGAGCCCGATCCTCCGGACGAGTTCGGCGGGCCTGGCCCTGTGCGGGACGAGGCCGCCGACCCGGACGCTGCCGCCGGACGGGGCGTGCAGGCCGACCAGGCTGCCGAGCAGGGTGGACTTGCCGGCGCCGTTGCGGCCCATCAGCGCGGTGGTCCCGCCCGCCCGCAGCTCCAGGCCGATGCCGCGCAGCGCCGGGACGGGCCCGCGCTCGACCACCAGCCGGTCGACGGCGGCCAGCACCTCCCCGCCCGGCGCCGCGGCCGCGGGCGGGGTGCGGTCCGCGAGCC
>NZ_JBEYFP010001415.1:0-1114 GCF_040634455.1 Kitasatospora sp. NPDC007106 | reverse complement strand
CGGGCGGCCACGTGGCCGCCGGGTCCTGGCGGCGGCACCGGGAGGGCGGCGGCGGGGCGGCCGGATGGGTCCGCGCGCGGGCGGTGCGGCTGCTGCTGCCGACGGCCGCGTACGTGGGGATCGCGGTGCCGTGCCTGGCGGCCGGCCGGGCGGCCGGCGCGGATCCCGGGCTGCTGGGCATGGTGGGCTGGGCGCTGGCGATGCAGTTCTGGTTCCTGCCGGTCTACCTGGTCGTCAGCGCGCTGACGCCGTGGCTGTACGCGGCGTACCGGCGGTGGGGTCTCGCCTCCACGGCCGCGCTGGCCGGGCTCTCCCTGGTGGCGGACCTGGTCGACCTGGCGGACCGCGGGAGTCCGGTCGGTGCGGCGGGCTACGTGCTGGTCTGGGCGGTGGCCTACCAGCTGGGTTTCGGCTGGGAGGACGGCCGGCTGCCGGGGCGCCGGCCGCTCCTGTGGGCGGTGGCCGGTGGCGGGGCGGCGGCGTTCGCGGGGCTGGTGGCGTTCGGGCCGTACCCGGTCAGCCTGATCCGGGTGAGCACCGAGGAGCTGAGCAACACCGATCCGCCGTCGCCGGCGATGCTCGCCTGGGTGCTCGCGCAGTGCGCGCTGTGTCTGCTCGCCGCACCCGCGATGGAACGGGCGCTGCGCGCGGAGTGGCTGTGGCGCCTGGTCCGCCCGCTCGGCCGGGTGTCGATGACGCTGTACCTGTGGCACATGGTGCCGGTGCTGGCGGCGGCTGCCGCGTTCTACCTGACGGACCTCGCGCCGGAGCCCGTGGTCGGTTCCGGCGCCTGGTGGGCGTGGCGGCCGGTGTGGATCGCCGTGCTGACGCTGTTCCTGCTCGGGCTGCTCGTGGCGCTGCGGCCGGTGGAACGGGGGCTGCTGCGGGTGGGCGGCGCGGTGCGTCCGCAGGCGGAGGTGCGGCAGCCGTACTCCGTGCTGGCGGGGCTGGCCGGACTCGCGGCCGCCGTCTGGACGCTGACGGTCTGGGCGGGCGAGGGGCTGGCCGGGACGGGCGCACCGGCGGGGTGGACGGTGGCGGGGTTCGCCGCGGGGACGGCGCTGGTGCTGCTGCCTCCGCCGCGTGCGGTGGTCGCGCCGGAAGCCTCCGAGGC
>NZ_JBEYFP010001414.1:0-1115 GCF_040634455.1 Kitasatospora sp. NPDC007106 | reverse complement strand
AGCGGCGGGCCGCCCCGAGGAGGGGTGGCCCGCCGCTGCGGCGCATCCGCGGTCCGGGGCCTCCGCCGGGCCGCTCAGGCCCAGGGCAGCGCGGCCCTCGTCCGCCAGTAGGCCTCCGCCGGCTCGGCGAGCACCGCGAGCCCGGCCAGGTCGGACGGCGCGACGGCCAGCCCGGCGGCCGAGAGGTTGGAGGCCAGCTGCCCGGCGGTGGCCGCGCCGGAGAGCACCAGGTCGGCCCAGGGCTGCGCGGCGGCGGCCGCCAGCGCCAGGGCGTCGCAGGAGGCACCGGTACGGGCGGCGACCTCCCGCAGCACGGCGGTGTCGGGGCCGGTCGCGTTCCGGTCGGCGAGGCGGCCGTTGGCCATGCCCTCCTTCACCACCACCAGCCAGCCGGCCGCGTGCGCCTCGGCGAGCGCCGGCGCCGCCGAGGTCTCCAGCAGGTTCCAGGTCGACTGGACGGCGGAGAACAGCGGCCGGCCCTCGAACTCCACCGCCAGCGCCGCCCGCACCGCCTCCCCCTGGGCCGGCCCGCTGGTGGACAGCCCGACCCGGACGCCCTCCGCGGCGAGCCCGGCCAGGCGCTCGTGCAGCGCCGGGTCGGTCAGCGCCGGACTGTCGGGCGTCACCGAGTGGACGAGGTAGACGTCCGGCAGCCGGCCGAGGGACGCCCGGGTCTCCTCCACCTGCCGGTCGAAGACCGCGACCGTGTGCTCCTTGACCTCGTGGACGGGCACGCCCGAGGCGCGCCAGTCGGCCGTGTAGGTGTAGCCCCACTTGCTGCCCACCACCGATTCGGCCGCCGCCCGCGGCCGGGCGGCCAGCCACCCGCCGAGGAACTCCTCCGCCCGCCCGTAGGAGCGGGCCGTGTCGAAGTACCGGACGCCGGCCGCGAAGGCGGCGTCGAGCAGCGCGTGCGTCCGCTCCCGCAGCGCCTCGACCGTGCGCTCGGCCGGCAGGTCGAGGTCCCGCCCGAGGGTGATGTAGCCGGGCCGGCCGACCGCCGCCGTGCCCAGGCCGAACCGGGCGATCGACGGGCCGGCGGGTCCGGTGGCTGCTGCGGCCGGCATGGCGGGGTCCTCTCGGTGGTGCGGGCGGGCGGGCCGGTGCGCCCCGCC
>NZ_JBEYFP010001413.1:0-1116 GCF_040634455.1 Kitasatospora sp. NPDC007106 | reverse complement strand
AATCCGGCCCACCCGGCCCGACGCGGACCGCGACGACCTCAGCGGGTGCCGACCGCCGCCCGCACCGCGCGGCGCGCCAGCGCGGCGTCGTCGTACAGCCGACGGATCATGATGCGCTGCTCCTCGCCCGCGCCCGGGACGTCGTGCAGCCGGATCTCCCGCATCAGCACCAGGACGAGGTTCACCAGGAAGGCGTCCCGGGCCAGCGTGCCGCCGGACTGCGCGAGCTGGCTGATCTGCCGGCGGGCCGCGGTGTCACCGGAGAGCACGCTCCACAGCACCGCCAGGTCGTAGCCCGGCAGGTACCAGCCGGCCTCCTCCCAGTCGAGCAGCACCGGGCCGGAGGGCGCCAGCAGGATGTTGCCGAGCAGCGCGTCGCCGTGGCACAGCTGCCGGCCGGTGTTGGCCAGGCCGTGCAACAGCTGGCGCAGGTCGCCGGCGTCCCGGTCGGTGAGCTGGCCCACCGAGTGGTAGCGCGAGATCTCCAGCGAGTAGTCCAGCGGCTTGCCGAACACGTCGGTCGGCGGACGCCACAGGTTCAGCGTGCGCACCGCGCCGAGCACCGCGCGGACCTCGCCCGGGGTGGGCGGGTTCACCGGGTGCCGCTCGCGGGCCGCGGGCCGGCCCGGCACCCGCTCCAGCACCAGCACGCAGCGGTCGTGGTCGGCCGCCACCAGTCGGGGCAGCCGGACCGGCGGGCGGTGCCGCACGAACGCCCGGTAGACCGCCACCTCGTGGTGGAAGCGCTCGACCAGCTGCTCGTCCCGGGCGGCCTGCGGCGCCAGGCACTTGGCGACCACCGGAGCCCGCCCGATGGTGCCGGCGATGAGGATGTGCCGGCTGCCCTCCCGCAGCACCTGCCGGGGGAGGAAGGCGGGACATATCCGCGAGACGGCGGCCAGCGCGGCCTTCACCGCGGGCGTCTGCAGCGCCGCGGGGTCGACCCGGTCGACGAAGCCCTCACCCGTGCGGGTGGTGAGCAGCCGGCCGGGGACCGACCGGAGGGGGGCCTCGGGCCGGCCGGCGAGCGCGGTCCTGGCCAGGGCGGTGCGGGGGTCGCGCAGCTCGGTGCCCCGCGGCGCGGGTCGGCCGCCGGCCGCGGTCGGCGGCCGCAGC
>NZ_JBEYFP010001412.1:0-1117 GCF_040634455.1 Kitasatospora sp. NPDC007106 | reverse complement strand
CCGGCGGTGCCCTGCTTGAAGACGTCCAGCAGCCCGAGCAGCGAGGGGACTTCGAGACGGCCGCCACCTGGGACCGGATCCCGGCCCTGATCGACGACGTCCGCAGCGAGGTCGGCGCGGCGGCGCGGAAGGCCACCGGCCACCCCGCGCTCGTCAACTGCCGCCTCACCCACGTCTACCCCGACGGCGCCGCCCCCTACTTCACCGTGATCGCGGGCGGCCGGGACGGGGACGAGGACGCCGTCTGGGACGAGCTCAAGGCCGTGGCGGAGGACGTGCTGCACCGCCACCGCGCCACGATCACCCACCACCACGCCGTCGGCCGCGACCACCGCCGGTCCTACGACCGACAGCGCCCGGAGCCCTTCGCCCTGGCGCTGCGCGCCGCCAAGGACGCGCTCGACCCGCACGGCGTCCTCAACCCCGGGGTGCTGCTGGACGCCTGAGGGCCGGGCGGCTACAGCGGGTCGCCGAGCGGCCCGTACCGGCCCTCCAGGCTCCGCGCCCAGTGGGCGGCGAAGTCCGGCTGCGTGCCGTCGACGTCGGTGAACCCGTACTCCCGGTACAGGCCCCAGGTGGCCAGCGCGCGGCCGCTCTTGGCCATGACGGCGGGGTCGGCGGCGAGGGCGGCCACCGCGCGGCCGAGGTAGGCGGGGGTCTCGGAGTGGGCGAAGTCCGGGTCCTTCGCCACACCGTCGCGCCAGTTCGCCTCGGTGACGCCGAAGTGGTCGAGCATGGCCTCCGAGCGCAGGAAGCCCGGAGTGACCGCGACCGCCGCGACGCCGTGCGGCTTCAACTCGGCGGCCTGCGCCACGGCGAGCCGGATCACCGTGGACTTGGCGAGGTCGTAGAAGAAGCTGCCGCGGTAGCGGGCGGTGTTGCCGTCGGTCACCTCGACGACCAGGCCGCTGCCGCGGGCGACCATCAGCGGCAGTGCGTGGCGGCTGGTGATCACGTGGGTCTCCACCGCCCGGCGCAGCAGGCGCAGTCCGGTCTCCAGGTCCTGCTCCCAGAGCGGGTGCTCCCAGTCGGTGAGGGCGTCGCCGCCCCACACGGAGTTGACCAGGAGGTCGAGCCGGCCGTCCTGCTCGGCCGCGATCCGGTCGACCAGGGCGCG
>NZ_JBEYFP010001411.1:0-1118 GCF_040634455.1 Kitasatospora sp. NPDC007106 | reverse complement strand
CCGCCGGCCCCGCCCGCCCCCGCCCCGCGGAAGATCCGGATGCCTCCGGCCCAGCCGGCCGTCGCGCCCGCCCGGCACCGCAGCAGTTCGCCGGTGACCACGATGATGATCGTCACCGTCCCCGCGGTGCTCGCCGCCGCGGCCGCCAAGGTCCGCGGGAAGGCCGCCGCCCGCGGCAGCCGGTCCTGACCGGTCGGTCCCGCCGCCCCCGACCGGCCGTCGGCCGGTCGGCCATCCAGTGCTGAACAGGAGTTGTCATGTCGGAGTGGCTCGCCCTGGCGATCGCCATGGCGGCGTCCGTCCTGGTCGTCGTCGCCGTGGTGGTGCTGCGCCAGCGACGGGTCGGGGAGGACGACGACCCGTCCGAGACCCCGGACGTCATCGAGTACATCACCATGATGATCGGCGTGGTCTACGCGATCGTCCTCGGCCTCGCCATCGCCGGCGTCTGGGAGGCCCGCAGCGCCGCCCAGGACGAGGTGCTGAACGAGGCGCAGGCGCTGCACGAGGTCAGCGCCCGGGCCGAGGTGTACCCGGCCGACTTCCGGGCCCGGGTCCGCGGCGACGTGGACGCCTACGTGACCTTCGTGGTGAACACCGAGTGGGACCACATGCGGGAGAACGGCGAGATCTCGCCGCGCGGCACCGAGCTGCTCGCCAAGCTGCGCCAGGACGTCGCCTCGCGGGCCCCGCAGTCGGACCTGGAGGCGCAGGTCTACCAGCCGGTCATGGACCGGATCGCCGCGGCCGACGAGTCCCGCAACACCCGCGGCCAGAGCACCGGCCCGACCATGCCCGGGGTGGTGTGGTTCGGTCTGATCGTGGGCGCGGTGGTCACCGTCGGCATGGTGTTCGCGCTGCAGATCCGGCGCTCCCCGCGGGAGTTGATCCTGGCCGGCACCTTCAGCGCGCTGATCGCCTTCCTGCTGTTCCTGATCTGGGACTTCGACGATCCCTTCGGCCGGGGCGTCTCGGTGTCCACCCAGCCGTTCCTGGACCTCTTCCCGTCCCTGCTCTGAGCACGGACGCGTCCTGGGGGGCGCGGGGAACCGCACGGGTCCCCCCGCCCCGGGAGGGCCGCGACCGTCAGTAAGGGGTGACCAACACCGGGGGGGCGC
>NZ_JBEYFP010001410.1:0-1120 GCF_040634455.1 Kitasatospora sp. NPDC007106 | reverse complement strand
CCGGGCCGCGGCATGCCGTCCGGGGCTCGGGCACTCGGGAGGTGCCCCCACGCGCCCCTGTGAAGCACCCCGCACGCCGTTGACGACGCGCCCTAGGGACCGGACGGGACGAACCGGACGGGGAGTTCCGGCCGGAGGTCCAGCTTCGCGCCGGTCAGCAGGTGGTCCGCGGCGATCAGCACGTTGTAGTGGTTGGGGAAGTGGCAGGCGTCGAAGCCGAGCACCGTGCCCACCCGGTGCTCCCCGACGAACACCTCGTCGCCGCGGTCCAGCACCCCGGCCGCCGCGATCTCCGCGAAGCCGAGGAAGCCGACCCGGTCGATCCGGGCGCCCGCCGCGGTGTCCCGTTGGTCGGTGGTCACCAACTCGTGCACCTCGCCCCGCCGGACGCACCGGCTGGCGAACGGCTCCAGGCTCATCCCGCGGTCCTCGCGGCTGTGCAGCAGCACCTTCACCAGCGTGCCGGTGACCGTCCGCTTCGGCCCGTCCTCGTGCGTCACCGCGCCTCCACCCGCTCGGCCCGGTAGGCGGCCTCGACCACCCGCAGGGCGTCCAGCCCGTCGGGCCCGCGCCCCGGACCGGCAGCGTCCGGTTCACCGAGGACCAGCCCCGCGAACTCCGCGAGCACCCCCTCGTACTCGTGCCAGAGCGACTGCTTGAAGCCGGGATGCCCGGCCAGCATGTCCGCCCCGAGCACCGTGCCGTCCGCCAACTCCACCGCCACGTCCTTGCATTCACCGAGGAAGGACCAGTCCAGCTCGATCCGGGCGGTCACCCCGTCGGCGCCGGCGAGGGCGAGCACCGCCTGCCGGTCGACGCCCTGCGCGTCCCGGACGACGTCGGCGGACGCCAGCCGCATCGGCCCAGCCAGCAGCCGCACCAGGTCGTAGGCGTTCGGGCCGTTGTCGGCCACGCAGCCGCCGCCGCAGCGCTCCGGGTCCAGGTACCAGCGGTCCCGGCCGACGTGCTCCTCGATCCGCTCCAGGTACCGGACGGTCACCGAGCGGACGGGCACCGCCTCCGGGATCCGGGCCCGCAGGCCGGTGACCGCGGCGTTGTACCGGCGGTGGAAGGCGGTGAAGAGCGGCACCCTGCGCTGCGCCGCGATCGCGGCCAACTC
>NZ_JBEYFP010001409.1:0-1123 GCF_040634455.1 Kitasatospora sp. NPDC007106 | reverse complement strand
GCGGCGGTGGCCGCCGAGGCGGCGGGCGTGCTCGGGTCGCGGCCGTGCGGCGCCCCCGCGGTGCTGGTCGACGATGTCATGGAGGCCCTGGCGAAGCTCACCCGCTGGCAGTCCGCGCAGATGCCGGGCGTGACGCGGATCGGGGTGACCGGCTCGTCCGGGAAGACCAGTACGAAGGACCTGTTCGCGCAGACGCTTTCGAGGGCCGGGGCCACCAGCGCGACGGCCGTGGCTTTGTTCACGGGTCGCGGTTCTGGCTCAACTTCCGTGACCGGTAACGCTGGGTTATTCGGTTAGAGATCGAAGAGTGGGTCTTCCTGAGGCTCGGGCTCGGGTGCGAGGACGGCGCGGATGCGGCTGATGGCCTGCCGCCACTTCGGTCCGTCCACTGTCTCGTCCCAGAGGTCGGCGAGCTCGGACTCCTCGGCGACCACCCGGTCGAGCGCCTCGACAGCGAGCGACCGAAGATCGATGGCGAAGATCGGAAGGGCTTCGTCGGGGCCGTAACTTGTGCTGACTGGTTCACCGCCCGGGCACTGTGCGGCGATGAGAGCGGCGGCCGCAACGGCCCCGGCTCCCTCAGGACTTTCAAGGTAGTCCCGGGTCTGGATGGTGCGGGTCAGCGTCGTCCGAACCAGGGTCTCGCGCTCGTCCTCGGCGGCTTCGTCCAGAGCGTAGGCGAAGTCTGCGGCCATGTCGTTCTCGAATGGGCCGATGTCCCAGGTGCCCATGATGATCTCCTCGCGCCACTGTGCGGCGATCATCGCAGCGGCCACCGACAAGGCCGTCATGAGGCCAGCAGGACCCGCTCGCAGACGAAGCGATCCAGGCTCAGCTGGATCGCGGGTTTCCAGAACAACCGATCACGATGAACCTTCTCAAGCCCAGACAGAACCGCGGTGATCTCAAGACTGCGCAACATCGTGCGATCGTCGCACAGCTGCTACAGCGACGCCGGGGGTGTCTGCGCACGCGTGAATGTGCACAGCCGCGTACGAGTGAAAGTGCCCAGGTGCCTGGCACACTGAAGGTTCTCGACCGGCCTCTCCACTAACCGGGCGTTTCGTCCCTGGCTTCGGACGTTAGGTTCCGCGCCAGGTGGGGGTGGTCTCGCCGGTGAGGC
>NZ_JBEYFP010001408.1:0-1124 GCF_040634455.1 Kitasatospora sp. NPDC007106 | reverse complement strand
GCGCCACCCGCCGCCGCAGCAGCCGGCCACGGCCGCGCCGCACCGCCCCGTGGACGTCCACGGTGCTCGGCGGGGCGGACCCGTCGGCCAGCGCCGAGAGCTCCTCGGCCAGAATCGTCTCCTCGTTCACGCCCTGCTCCCCTCGGCCGGTCGGTCGTCGGACGAACGCCCGAGTGCATCCAGGCCGCGCGAACTCTGACTCCTCAGGTTGCCGGCGGAACAGCCCAGGAGGTCGGCCGCCTGCTCGATCGAGAGGTCGCAGTAGTAGCGCAGCACCACGGCCGCCCGTTGCCTGGGCGGCAGCGCGGCCAGTGCCTGCCCCAGGTCGATCGTGGCGTCCACGTCCGCCCACGCCGCGGTCGGCGCCGTCCCACCCCTCCGGGTCCGCCGCCACCACGAGGTCCGCTGCTCCGCCAGGAACGTGTTGACCAGCACCGTCCGGGCGTAGCCGTCCCGGTTCTCCGCCCTCCCCGCCCGGGGCCACTTCACGTAGAGCTCGGTGATGGTCTCCTGGACGAGACCGTCGGCCCGGTCCCAGTCACCGCAGAGCAGGTACGCGACCTTGCGCAACCACCCGACCCGGGACGCCGCGTACTCGGTGAACTCGGCGTCGCGTGAACTCGCCGTACGTCGCACCATCAGGCACCCCTCCCTCCCTTTCGCGGGCACCGCCGGATTGCGCTGCCCGGATCCCTGATGCCTGGTGCCGTGCGAAAGGTTGCACCGGTTCCGGGACGGCTGCACCCGCTCGCTCCACGACACGCCACGGCGCCCCCGGCGACGCCGGTCTGCCGGGCGGTCACTCGGCATGCCTCCGGCGGGGCCGTGCCGGTGGGGCGGGGTGGAGGGGAAGCGGCGTGTCGCCGAGGGCGGCGGCGAGTTCGGAGTCGTCGATCTCGTGCCAGCCGGTGAAGTCGGTCGTGGTGTAGGAGCCCAGCGGGGTGATGGTGCCGTCCGGCGCGGTGCCGCGGCGCCAGCCGAATGCGACGTCACCCGTCCCGCCCGGGTGGCCGAAGCCTTCCGGCGCCCGCCCGACGTACACCACGACGAACAGGCACGCGCCGGTGGGCGTACCGTCCCCGTCCTGCCGGTAGACGCCACCCGCGTGGAAGAACGATTCGGCC
>NZ_JBEYFP010001406.1:0-1126 GCF_040634455.1 Kitasatospora sp. NPDC007106 | reverse complement strand
GGTGCCCCCTCCGTCAGGAGGACGCCGCCTCCGGTACCGCGGCGGCGATGCGGCCGGCGCCGAGGAAGACCAGCCGGTCGAGGCGGGCCCGGTACGGCCAGTCGTCGGCGCGGTAGAAGCAGAGGTCGCCGGGGGCCGGTGCGGTCCGCAGGTCGCCCGCGAAGCTGCCCTCCGGAAGGGCCGCGGCGGCCGCCCGCAGGGCGTCCTCCGCCCCCGACCACTCGCCGACCGGCTCCGGGAGGATCCAGGCCTCGCCGGTGTTGGGGAAGAACCAGGGCGCGGCAGCGGCCGCGGCGCGGGCGAAGTCCCGGGCCCCGGCGGCCCTGCGGGCGATCCGGGCCACCGTCAGCAGCAGGTCGGCGAGCGACTCGCCGAGCAGCGTCAGCTCCGGGTACTCGCGCAGCAGCCCCGCGTCGCCGGTCACCGACACGGCGTAGCCCCACTCCCCGGTGCCGGGATCGATCCGGACCTGGGCGATGGCGTGCTGCCGCCCGTACGCCGCCCGGGCGATCGGCCAGTAGCTGCCGTCGCCGCCGAGCATCCGGTGCACCTCCGGGTCGACCTCGTGCTCGGGGCCGCCGGGCCGCAGCCGCAGGACCGGCAGCCCGGCCACCGCGACGCCGCCGATCGCGCGCAGCACCGTCCGCACCTCCGGCGGCACCGGGACGGGCCAGCCGTCCATCTCGGCGTCGGTGCAGCCCGGGTCGAGCACCACGGACGCCGGGTGTTCGGCGGCGAGGGCCCGCAGCTCGGCGACCGCCCGTCGGCCCGCGTCGGCTGGCACGGCGTGGCGGCGCACCGGTCGACCGAGGAAGTCGCCGCTGACCACGGAGCGCACCAGCAGTGCCCGGCCGCCGCCCAGCATCTCGAACCGCAGCTCGCTGCTGCCGGTGTCGGCGGTGTTGTGGGCGTAGGTGTAGTACGGCTCGAAGTCGATCCGGCAGGGGAGGGCGGGCAGGTGGCGGAGGTCCGCGACGTCGGCGAGCTGGTCGCCGCGGCCGACCAGGGCGGCGAGGGCGGCGTCCGGACCCTCGGCGGCGGGGATGTTGGTCATGCCCCAGCTGAGCGGCGGGGTGGCGCCGTTGGTCTCGATCGGGTCGCCGCCGTCCAGCACGCCGCGCAGCGT
>NZ_JBEYFP010001405.1:0-1126 GCF_040634455.1 Kitasatospora sp. NPDC007106 | reverse complement strand
CTCTTCCGATCTGGAGACGGCGGGCCGGTCCGCGGGGTTGCGGCCGGCCGTCTCCCTCCGCGACCCCTGCCGGAGCGCTGCCCGGCGGCCCGTGCACCGCCCAGCGGGACGCGTTGTCCGCGGGTGGCGCTAGGTTTCCGACATCACCGCGGGCGGGGTGTTCGGTCCCCCGGTCGGCTGCGGGGGTTTCCGACGATTTGGCAGATCACGAGGTGGGGCCGTAATGGGTTGGGTGGCGGCGGGCGACGGGTACGAGGTCGCCCTGGTGGAGGGCCGGGTGACGGCGCGGTCGACGTCCGGCCGCTCCGCGGGCAGGCAGCTGAAGTCGCTGCCGAAGGCGGTGCGGGAGCACCCGGAGACGGACCGGCTGCGCCGGTTCGCGACCTGGTTGGAGCGCCACGCGGCGTCCTGCCGGGAGCAGGTGGACGCCTGGATGGTGTCCTCGCTGCCGGTGCCGACCGGGCTGCTCGCCAAGGTCTGGCCGGACGAGGCCTGGCAGGCCGCGCTGCGCGACCTGGTGGTCGTCGGCGACGGCGAGGACGAGGTGGGCTTCCTGCGCGACGCCACCGCCGACGGCGAGCTGCGCCTCGTCGACCTGGACGGCGAGACCGTCCGCATCTCCCCCGCCACGGTCACCCTGCCGCACCCGGTGCTGCTGGAGGACCTGGAGGACCTGCGGGAGTTCGCGGCCGAGCTCGGCGTCGTCCAGGGCGTCGACCAGATCCACCGGGCGACCTTCCGCAAGCCCGACGAGGTAGCGGAGAAGGCCACCGAGGTGAAGGACTTCGCCGGCGGCAGGTTCCCGTCGCGGTTCGGCCTGGCCGCCCGCGCCACCGCGCTCGGCTACCGGGTCTCCGGCGGCTACGCCACCATCCGGGTCCGGGACGGCGAGCGGACGGTCGAGCCCGCGGTGTGGATCGGCGAGCCGTACTGGGACGGCGATTCGGAGACCGGTGCGCTGTGCTGGCGCGACACCGAGGGCCGGGCGCTGACGCTGCCCGAGGTCGGGCCGGTCGCCTGGTCTGAGGGGATGCGGATGGCCGCCCCCGGGGTGCACGCCGAAGCGCTGACGGTACTGGCGCAGGTGCGCTCACCGCACCTGCGCTCACCGCACCTGCGCCAGTAC
>NZ_JBEYFP010001404.1:0-1127 GCF_040634455.1 Kitasatospora sp. NPDC007106 | reverse complement strand
CTCTCCTAAAGACTGCCCTTCGCATCGTGACCGCTAATACCTGGCTGCGTTTGCCCACCTCGCCGGAGGTGGGCATCCGCTTCTTCCGTCTCCGTGTTCAGGCAGCCGGCTCCGTGGTCAGGCGGCCGACCCCGTGTTCGAGCAGCCGCCCCCGTGGTCAGGCGGCGGGCCGCTCCGCCAGGTAACCGCGCAGCAGCCGCTTGCACTCGCCGATCAGCGCGGGATCGCCCTCCGGGTCCACCCGGAAGGCCACCTTGAGGACGGCGTCCGCGCACTCCATCGCCACCCGCAGCGCCAGCGCGAAGCCCGGGTAGGCGAACAGCTCGCCGCCCAGGGCGCCGATCCGCTCGGCGACCGCCGCGTTGTTGTCCAAGTCCCGGTCGAGCAGGTGCCGGTCGTCCCGCAGATCGCCCGGCACCGCGGCGACCAGGCCGAAGTCCAGGTGGCCGAAGCCGGCGACGCTGCGCTTCATCGCGACGAACTCGTCCACCGCGAGGTCCACGAAACCGGGGACGCCGACCGGCGCCGCCGCTTCGATCCGGACGGCCAGCCGGGAGAGGAAGCGGTCCAGGTTCCGTTCGGCGAGGGCGCCCAGCAGGCTCTCCTTGCCGGAGAAGAACTGGTACAGCGTGCCGATCGGCACCTGCGCCCGGTGGGCCACCTCCTTGGTGGTCAGTGCCGTCGGGCCGACCTCGTCGAGCAGGCCCGCGCAGGCGTCCAGCAGCCGCTCGTAGCGTTCCTGGCTGCGCTGCTGGACGGGCCGGCGCCGGACCGCCCCGGACGGCGGCCGGTGGTCTGTCCCCGTCTGCGCCTTCATGGGATCACTGTGCCGTATCGGGCATTCCACGCGCGAATCAAGTGCGGTGCGGCGGTCGGACGGCCTCTCGGTCGTCGACGAGCGCGGCCACCACGGCCCGGGCGGCGCGGGCGACGCGTTCGGCCGTCCAGCGGCCGGGCTCCTCCGTCGAGGAGACGCAGTGGCCGCGGGGCGGCGGCGGAAGGACGTCGGCAGCCAGGCCCGCGGTCCGGCCGCCGTTCACCGTCCATTCGACGGCCAGCTGGCGCGTCCCCTCCAGGGGCACCGCGCTCACCTGGAGCCTCGGCCGCCCGGTGACCACACCGGGCGT
>NZ_JBEYFP010001403.1:0-1130 GCF_040634455.1 Kitasatospora sp. NPDC007106 | reverse complement strand
AAGTGGCGCCAGTGGGGGGGTCTCCCCGACCCCGACGGGGTTTTCACCGGGGACGCCGCCCCCCCGGCGGCCGTCCCCGCGGCCGACGGGTGGGGCACGGGTGCTACCGGCGCACCGCGGGCGAACGGCCGGCCGCACCGGGCGGGCGCCCCGACCGCGGGAAGTCCGGGAGCGGCGAGTCCCGTCCGTCAGTGGTGACCGTCGCAGCAGCGGCTCGGGCGGCTCACCCGTCCCCGGGCCGGTGACCGGCCACCCGGTGGACGGCTGCCGCACCACCGCGGTCCAGCGCCGCTCTCACCAGCGCGAACACCACGCCCTGCAGGGCCGCGGCGAGCAGCACCTCACCCCAGCCGCGGTCCCTGTCGGTGGCGTCCGGCGCGTCCTCCTCGATGTCATCCGCGGGCCCGGTCGGCCGGCCGGCCCGGCGCTCAGACGGGCGGGGTGGCGGGGGACGGCGGGCGTTCGAAGAAGGTCTCCAGCGAGACCGTGGCCTGGGTGCCGTTGACGCCCTCGACGGCGTAGAGGCGGCGCAGCACGTCCTGGAGCTGTTCGGTGGTGGCGGTGCGGACCTTCACCAGGACGGAGGCGCTGCCGGCGATGATGTGGGCCTCCTCGATCTCCGGGATCGCGGCGAAGGCCTCGGCGGAGTCGCCCATCCAGGCCGAGGACTCGACCATCACGAAGGCGAGGACGCCGAGGCCGAGCGCCTTGGGGTCGACCTCGACGGTGGTGCGGCGGACGACGCCGCGCTCGCGGAGTTTGCGGACGCGCTCGTGGGCGGCGCCCGCGGACAGGCCGACCGCCTTGCCCAGGGCCGCGTAGGCCTGGCCGGCGTCCTGCTGCAGCAGTGCGATCAGTGCGCGGTCGGTCTCGTCGAGGTTCTCCGATGCCATGGTGGAACCATATCGGCTTCTGTCATACTCATCCATCACCGAATGGCATTCGGCCATATGCAATAGGGGGATGATGATGTCCAACGAGATGAACCATGGCCTGTACGAGATTCTGGACGACCGCTTCCGCACCGGGCGGTGCGCCAACGGCGACGTCCGCCTGGAGAAGCTGCACGGGGACTGCCGCTGGGCGGAGGGCCCGGTCTACCTGCCGGCCTGGCGCCCCCGGCGGACGCG
>NZ_JBEYFP010001402.1:0-1135 GCF_040634455.1 Kitasatospora sp. NPDC007106 | reverse complement strand
AGGGCGTGTCCCGCGGGGCGAGGCCGCCGGGGACGGGGGCCACGGGCTTGCGGCGGCGGTGCCGCAGCCAGAGGAAGAGCAGCAGGCAGGGCAGCAGCAGTCCACCGAGGGTGAGCACCAGGAAGGCCGTGAAGCTGGTGATGTTCCTGACCAGCCAGGCGAAGTTCTGGCCGAAGAAGCCGACGACGAAGGAGAGCGGCAGGAAGACCGTGGCGATGACGGTGAGTCGCTCCATGGTGGCGCTCTGGCGCAGGGTGATGGTGTTCTGCTCGACGGAGATCACCGCGATGTTCGCCTCCAGGACGGTGGCCAGCAGGTCGCGCTGGGCCGCGACCTCCTCGTTGACCAGCAGGAGGTGGTCGTGCACGTCGCGGAAGAACGGCAGCAGCTCGGCCGGTGCCCGGCCGGGCTGCAGGCGCCGGGCGAGCACGGCGAGCAGCGGGTGGACGGCGCGGTAGAAGTCGGTGGCCTCGCGCCGCAGGAAGTAGATCCGCTCGGTCGGCGCGACGGCGCCGGAGAAGACGGTGGCCTCGATCTGCTCGATGTCGCGGTCGAGTTCCGCCACGACCGGGGCGTAGCCGTCGACGACCTGGTCGAGGATGGCCCACAGGGTCGCGGCGCTGCCGGTGCGCAGCAGGTCCGGGCGGCGTTCGAGGCGGCTGCGGGCGCCGGCCAGTTCGCTGGCGATGCCCTGCCGGACGGTGATCACGAAGTGTTCGGCGAGGAAGATGCTGATCTCGCCGGTGTCGATCTCCTCGCGCTCGTCGTCGTACCGCGCGGTGCGCAGGATGATGAGTTCGGTGCCGTCCTCGTACTGCTCGGCCTTCGGCCGCAGGTGGAAGGCCTGGGCGTCCTCGACGGCGAGTTCGTGCAGGCCGAAGGTCTCCTGGACGCCGGCCAGCTCGTCGGGCCCGGGTTCGAAGACGCCGAGCCAGACGAATCCGCCCTGCCGGGCGTGCGCGGCGGCCTTCTCCAGCGGCATCGCGCCCTCGTGCTGCCGGCGTCCGTCGCGGTAGTGCGCGCAGTCCACGATCATGACCGTCTCCTCGCGTCCGGCCGACCGCGCCGTGCGTCGCCCGGATGCGGCACGGCGCGCCGTACCCGCCCCCGGCAACCGATGTTCCTCCGAGTCGGC
>NZ_JBEYFP010001401.1:0-1137 GCF_040634455.1 Kitasatospora sp. NPDC007106 | reverse complement strand
CGACAGGCGCAGAATCTCCTGCTGCCGCCGGCTACCGCGCCTTCCTGCACACCAGAGCGCAGCCACGGGACACCGGCGGCGAAGGTGCGCCCTGATCGGCGAACGCCGACTGGTCCTGGCGGACGAGCCGACCGGCGCGCTGGACTCCGCGACCGGCGACGCCGTCCTGGAGGTCCTGCGCGGACGCTGCGACGCCGGGGCGGCGGCGGTGATGGTCACCCACGACCCGGCACACGCCGCCTGGGCGGACCGGGTGGTCTTCCTGCGCGACGGCCAGATCACCGACGAATCGGTGCAGCCGCGGATCGAGGCCGTCCGATGAGCGCCGGATCGTGGCGGGCCGCGCTGCGGATCGCCCGCCGGGACGCGTGGCGGGCCAAGGGCCGCAGCGCCCTGGTACTGGCCATGGTGGCGCTGCCGGTGCTCGGTGTCGCCGGCGCCGACGTGGTCCACCGCAGCGGGCAGTTGACCGCCGCCGAACGCTCCGACCGGCTGATGGGCCGGGCGGACGCCCTGATCGGGGCGTACGCGCCCGGCCGGGCCGTCGAGCAGGCGGTCTTCCCCGACGACGGGGTCCGCACCCTGCCGCAACCGGCCGGCGCCGGGCAGGTGCCCACGCCGGACGGCGAACCCGCCGCGCTGCTGGCCACGTTGCTGCCGTCCGGCAGCACCCTGGTGCCGGCCCGTACCGGACCGGTGACCGGGGTGCACACCCCGGAGGGCCTGATGCCGACCGGAACCTTCGAGGCCGACCTGACCGGCCCGCTCTGGCAGGGCCGGCTGAACCTGGTGGCGGGCCGCGCGCCCGCCGCCCCGCAGGAGGCCGCCGCGACCCGGGAGTTCCTTGCCGAGAGCGGACTGCACCTCGGCGACCCGGTCACCCTCCAGGGTCTCGAGTCCGTGCCGCTCACCCTGACCGGCACCGTGGAGGACCCCGGCGACCTGCGGAAGGTCGAACTCGTCGCCCGGCCGGACACACTGTACGGGGCGCTGGACGCCGCCCAGGCCGCCGCCGGGCTCGCACCGCTGGGCAACGGGGCGCAGGAGGCCGCCGCCCGCAAGGCCGCCTGGCTGGTCGAGCTGCCCGCCGGAGCCACCCTCGACTGGGACCGGGTACGGGAGTTCAACCACGGCCGG
>NZ_JBEYFP010001400.1:0-1137 GCF_040634455.1 Kitasatospora sp. NPDC007106 | reverse complement strand
TGGCCACCATCGCCCGCCACGGCCTCGCCCGCACCTACCCCGGCGGACTCCAACTCCACCGCCTCACCCGGGAAGTACTACGCAACCAACTCACCACCCAACAGCATCAACAGGCTGCCCGTGCCGCAGAAGCCCTCCTCACCGCCGCCACCCCGCAGAAAGCGAACGATCCGAGCACCTGGCACGCCTGGACCAACCTCGTCCCCCACGCCCTCGCACTCCCTCCCGAGAACTTCACCACCTCGCAGGGGCGGTTCCTGGCCTGCGAAGCCTGCTGGTACCTCATGGACCGCGGAAACCCCACCACCGCCCTTCCCCGCCTCAAGGCCCTCCACGACACCTGGACGCGACAACTTGGCCCCGACGACGAGGAAGCCCTGTGGGCCGCCAACTACCTCGCCCGGGCCTACAGCGACACCCAGGATTACGCCGGTGCCCGCGCCCTCGACGAAGACACCCTCGAACGCCGCCGACGCATCCTCGGCGACGACCACCCCGACACCCTCACCAGCGCCAACAACCTAGCGATCCGTCTCGCCGACCTCGGCGACACCCCGGCCGCCCACGACCTCACCCAGGACACCTACAAGCGTCGCCGACGCATCCTCGGCGACGACCACCCCGACACCCTCGGCACCGCCCACAACCTAGCCGTCCGTCTCGCCGACCTCGGCGACACCCCGGCCGCCCACGACCTTACCCAGGACACCTACAAGCGTCGCCGACGCATCCTCGGCGACGACCACCCCGACACCCTCGACAGCGCCCATAGTCTCGCCAATCGTCTCGCCGACCTCGGCGACACCCCGGCCGCCCACGACCTCACCCAGGACACCTACAAGCGCCGCCGACGCATCCTCGGCGACGACCACCCCGACACCTTGGGCAGCGCCCAGCTCGCACACCATCTCGCCGGTGGCAAAGGGGGGACCGGCGGGAGCTGATCGCTCGGCACTGCTCCCAGCAGGTTCGGGGCGCCGCGGGCTGTTCGACCTCGATGCATGACAGATCAGATAGTGCGGAGTCGCACACCGGCTGCGGTTTAGAGGAGCTAACACAATGCTCGGACGCGTCTGTAGGTGATCACGCAGCAGGCCAGCTTGAGGAAGGCCTCGTGGATGTCGTCGCGGATGTCCC
>NZ_JBEYFP010001399.1:0-1138 GCF_040634455.1 Kitasatospora sp. NPDC007106 | reverse complement strand
GCCCGCGGACTCGCCGCCCGCTACCACCTCGCCGCGGCCGCGCTGGCCTCCGCCGGCACCACCGAGGACCTCGCCCGGCTGCTGCACGACACCGCCCTGGCCCCGCTCGGCGTCACCGCCGCCGTCCTCGCCCTCCTCGAACCCGACGGCGCCCTGCGCCTGGTCGGCAGCCACGGAGTCTCCGCGCACCGGCTCAGCCAGTGGCAGCGGATCCCGCCGATGACCGCCCTGCCGCTCACCGAGGCCGCCCAGTCGGGCGCCGCCGTCTGGGTCGCCACCCGCAGGGACTTCGCGGCCCGCTACCCCGACGTCCCCGGCGAGGACCTCGTCCCCGGACGCACGGTGTGCGCGCTGCCGCTGCGCACCGGCGGCCGGGTGATCGGCGCGATGAAGCTCGGCTGGGCCGAGGAGTACCGGCCCGATCCGGACATCGAGCGGTACCTCGCCGCGGTGGCCGCGCTCTGCGCCGCCGAACTGGAGCGGGTCGGCGCGGGCGGCACCGCCGGGCCCGGCCGGGCCGCGCCGGTCGCCGAGCCGTGGTTCCGGGCCGTGCTGGACGCGCTGCTCGACCCGGTGCTGATCCTCGGCGCCGTCCGCGACACCGGCGGCGGCGTCACCGACCTGCGGGTCGAGCACGCCAACGCGGCCACCGTCGACCTGGCCGGCCGCACCCCCGGCGACATGGTGGGCCGCCGGCTCACCGAGCTGTACCCGGGCATGGTCGCCTCCGGCACCTTCGGCCGGCTGCTGGAGGTCGCCGCCACCGGCGTCCCCTACGAGGGCGGTGCCGAACGCTTCGAGGAGGTCGTCGGCGGCGCCGTCCGGGCCTCCGCGATGACCCTGCACGCCACGCCGTTCCTGGACGGCGTACTGGTCAGCTGGCGCGCCCACGACGAGCGGGACCGGCGGGAGACCCAGCTCGCCCAGGCCCAGCGGCTCGCCCGGCTCGGCACCTGGAGCTGGGAGCCGGGCAGCACCCGGCTCACCTGCTCGCCCGAGGTCCCCCGGCTGCTCGGCCTGCCCGACGACGGCAGCGGCGGGATCGGCCTCGCCCAGGCCCTGGCCGCCGTCGCACCGGGCGACCGCGAGGAGGTCCGCTCCGCCGCCGCCGGACTGCTCGCCGGGGCCGCCGACACCA
>NZ_JBEYFP010001398.1:0-1138 GCF_040634455.1 Kitasatospora sp. NPDC007106 | reverse complement strand
GACGGCCGCTCCGACCGCGGCGCCCGCGGCGGAGAGCACGGCGACCTCGCCCGGTCCGGCGTGCAGCACCCGGACGGCGATCAGCGGGAAGGCCCCGAAGGCGAGCCACGTGCCGAGCGCGCTCGTCCCGTACGCGCCCCAGAGCCACCCGAACGGCCGCCCCAGCCGGTGTCCGCTCCGCACGTCCGACACCCCTCGCCCCGCACCAGTGACCCGTACCCGTACCCGTAACCCGAACGATCGGTCCACGATCGAACCGTTCAGAGGGAGCACCCTACCGGGGTTAGGACCGCCTCGAGGCCGATCGCCCCGCGCCCTTCCGAGGGCAGCCGGAGCGCCGGGGGCACCGTTCACCGGCCTGGGACTGCGGACTGCGGACTGCGGACTGCGGACTGCTCAGGGCATGCCGGGTACGGCCGCCTCGAACGGCAGGGGGCGGTGGAAGACGACCCGGGTCCGGCCGGGGCCGCTGTAGTCCTCGACCGCAGTCGCTTCGAAGCCGAGGCTGCGGTGGAAGGCGATCGAGCCCGTGTTGCCGGGCGAGGTGATCGCTTTGAGCCGCCGTGCGCCGTGTCGGTGCGCGATGGCGGCGAAGGTCGCGTACAGCCGGCGGCCGAGGCCGGTGCCCCGGGTGTCGTCCCGGGTGGCGACCAGGTGGACGTATCCGGTGCCGTCGGGGGTGGTGAACCCGATGAGGTAGCCGTGGATGCCGTCGTCCGCGCGGGCGACCAGCCAGGTCTCGCCGAACTCGTGGACCAGCGCGTCGAGGTGGAGGGACCGGAGGTCCCGCTCGCCCCAGTAGCGGTGGTGGTCGGCGAGGACCTGGTGGAGGTCGGCGATGGTGCCGGGTGTGATGTGTGGTCGCACTCCGGGATCATGGCAGGCCGGGCGTGGACGCCGTACACCGCCCGCGGGCTCCGGGCCTCCTGGCGGGGCTGCTCGACGCGCTCGGCCCGGTCGGTTTCATCGGCCCCCTCGGCGTCGTCGGCCAGCAGGGGCGATCGGGTCAGCACCAACACGGCAGTGCAGACCACGGCGGCGGAAGCGGCCGCGAGGACCAGGGGCAGCCCGCTGCGGACCTTCTTGCAGGACACCAGGGCCCCAGGACGGAGGCCAGGCCGTTGGCGACGGCGGCCAG
>NZ_JBEYFP010001397.1:0-1139 GCF_040634455.1 Kitasatospora sp. NPDC007106 | reverse complement strand
CGCCCGCGGCGTGGCCGTCGCCGCCGGCGCCACCGCCGCGGCCGTGGTCGGCAACGGCGCGTACGGAGTCCTCCGCGGGCCGCGCCTCAAGCACGTGACCGTCCCGCTCGCCAAGCTGCCCCGGCAGGCCCACGGATACCGGATCGCCGTCGTCAGCGACATCCACCTCGGCCCGATCCTCGGCCGCGCCCACACCCAGCGCATCGTCGACACCATCAACGGCGTCCAGCCCGACCTCATCACCATCGTCGGCGACCTGGTCGACGGCACCGTGGCCGACCTCGGCCCCGCCGCCGAGCCGCTCGCCCGGCTGCGCGCCCGGGACGGCGCGTACTTCGTCACCGGCAACCACGAGTACTTCTCCGGCGCGGCCCCCTGGGTGGAGTTCGTCCGCGAGCTCGGCGTGCACCCGCTGGAGAACGCCCGCACCGAACTCGCCCACTTCGACCTGGCCGGCGTCAACGACATCGCCGGCACCGCCGAGGGCCAGGGCCCCGACTACGACCGGGCGCTCGGCGACCGCGACACCCGCCGCGCCGCCGTCCTGATGGCCCACCAGCCGGTCGCCGTGCACGAGGCCGTCCGCCGCGGCGTCGACCTGCAGCTCTCCGGACACACCCACGGCGGCCAGCTCTGGCCGGGCAACTACCTGGCCGCACTGGCCAACCCGACCGTCGCCGGGCTGGAGCGGTACGGCAACACCCAGCTCTACGTCACCCGCGGTGCCGGCGCCTGGGGCCCGCCCGTCCGGGTCGGCGCGCCCTCGGACATCACCGTCGTCACGCTCGCCTCCCGGCAGGCCTGACCCGCCGTCCCGCCCTGCCCTGTCCCGCCCCGCCCCGAGCCGTCTCACGGGTCGGAAATCCCCGTCCCACCTGCTGACACCTCCGTAGGGTTCCCGGCATGACCGGGAACCCCGCGCACCGCCGCTGGCTGATGCTCGCGATCGGGACGGGCGGTCAGACCGCGATGACCACCGTCCTCTACGGCCTGCCGTCCCTGCTGCCCGCCTTCCAGCGAGAGTTCGGCCTCTCGCTCGCCGGGGCCGGCGCGCTGGTCTCCGGCCCGATCCTCGGCATCCTGCTCACCATGGTCGGCTGGGGCCTGGTCGCCGACCGCCGCGGCGAGCGGTTCGCGCT
>NZ_JBEYFP010001396.1:0-1141 GCF_040634455.1 Kitasatospora sp. NPDC007106 | reverse complement strand
GCGCGCCCTGCCCCCGCTCGCGCGCGCCGTGACCGTCCCCCGCCCCCGCCCGTGCGACCTGTCGCCGTCTGTGTACCGGAGTCCCCATGCCGAAGCACGCCCGCCCCCGCCGCGTACCCGCCGTCCTTCTCTCCGGCCGGTGGATCACCACCGCAGCCCTGGCCACCGCGGCCGTCGCGGTCACCACCGCCAACGCCGCCCCCAGCCACTCCAGCGGCGCCGGCACGGCCGCCACGGCCCGAAGCCAGACTCCTCAGCTCGAACCGACGGCCTGGAGCACACATACGTCGACGCCGGCCACCGCGGCAGCCCACCGCACCACCGGCGCCATCCCCGCGCAGCGCACCGGCTCCCACGCCAAGCACTCGGCTCTGCCCACCCAGCGCAGCACGAGCCACACGCACACCGCCGCCCACTCCTCGCACACCGCCCCCGCGACCACCGCACCGGCGACCAGCGCACCGGCCCGCACGGCCCAGGCCCGGACGACGGCCCCCCCGACCACCACCGCCACCCACAGCACGACGACGACCGCCTCCGCCACCCCGGCCACCGCCGACCACACGTCCACCCGCTCCTGGAGCGGGAGCTCCCCCACTGCCCACACCTGGACGGGATCCTCCGGGAGCAGCACCTGGCAGGCCCACAGCACGTACGGAAGCGGGACCGGCGCCACCCAGGGGACGTCGCCCTCCGGCGCCACGTCCCCGTCCACCGCGGCGACCGTCCCGGCGACCGCCGCCACCGCGGCCCCGACCACCAAGGCCACCGGCGACCTGGACAGCTGGATCAACCAGGCACTGGCCGTCATGGCCGAGAACCACATCCCGGGCAGCTACGACGGCATCTACCGCAACATCATGCGCGAGTCGTCGGGCAACCCGCAGGCCATCAACCTCACCGACTCCAACGCCGCCGCCGGACACCCCTCGAAGGGCCTCCTCCAGGTCATCGACCCCACCTTCCAGGCGTACCACGTCCCCGGCACGTCCACGGACATCTACGACCCGGTCGCCAACATCACCGCGGCCTGCAACTACGCCGCACACTTCTACGGCTCCATCGACAACGTCAACGGCCCCTACTGACGGGCTCAGCACGACGCAGCACGGCGTCACGGCCGTCGCGGCGCCGAACCCGG
>NZ_JBEYFP010001395.1:0-1141 GCF_040634455.1 Kitasatospora sp. NPDC007106 | reverse complement strand
TGCTGTCGCCCCCACGTGATATGTACTCCGTTCGAGTGATCGTCGTACACGGCCCACTCACCTGTGCAGAAGCACCTGTGGACACGAACGTGTGCCGCGGCCGGACGGGGCCGGCGGCACGGAGGGGGCTGCCGCCATGTCGATTCTCGGACGGCTGCTGGGACGCCGGTCCGGCGGCGGGGGAGCCGGCCCCGCGGTCGACCCGGCCTACGGCGAGGAGGAGCTCCGCGGCCTGCAGGCCCGGGCCGCCGCCGGTGACTGGCAGGCGGTCCGTGCCGGCCTCGGCACCGTCGAGGACGAGGCGGACCTGACGTGGCTGATCGCCCAGCTCGCCGAGACCACCGGCAGCGAGAGCTGGCTGGCCGAGGCGGTCGCCGCCGAGCCGGACTCGGCCCTGCCGCTGCTGCTCGCCGGTGCCCGCCAGGTCTCCTGGGCGTGGGAGGCACGGACGGCAGCCCGCGCCCAGCACGTCAGCCGCGAGCAGTGGCAGCTGTTCGGGGAGCGGCTGGAGCAGGCCGAGGAGCTGCTGTACGCCGTCGCCGAGCGCGAGCCCACCTGGCTCGCGCCCTGGTACTTCCTGCAGATCAGCGCCCGCGGCGCCTCCCTCGGCCCGGACGTCGCCCGGCACCGCTTCGAGGCCGCGCTGCGCCGCCGCCCCGACCACCTCGGCTCGCACCGCCAGCGGCTGCAGCAGCTCTGCCGCAAGTGGGGCGGCTCGCACGAGGAGATGCACGACTTCGCCCGGACGTCGATGCTCGCCGCGCCGGAGGGCAGCCCGCTGGGCGAACTGGTCGCGCTCGCCCACGTCGAGCACTGGCTCGACCTCGACAGCGGTGACGACCGTGCGTACATCACCCGGCAGGCCGTCAGGGACCAGCTGCACGAGGCCGCCGAGCGGTCCGTGCTGCACCCGGCGTACGTCCGCGGGCGCGGCTGGCGCAGCGCGCACAACACCTTCGCGATGGCGTTCTCGATGGCGGGGCAGCCGGCGACGGCGAACCTGCTGTTCGGCGAGCTAGGCGACACGGTGACCGAGTTCCCCTGGGCCTACCTCGACGCCGACCCCGCCCAGGCCTTCCGGACCTGCCGGACGGCCGCCGCCCGCGCCGGCCGCTGACCCGCGCCGCCGACCTGCGCCGGG
>NZ_JBEYFP010001394.1:0-1143 GCF_040634455.1 Kitasatospora sp. NPDC007106 | reverse complement strand
GCTTCGAGGCGGGCCGGCACATCGGCGGCCGCGTTGGCGTGGACGGTGCCGAACCCCCCGTCCCCAGGGCCACGGGCCTCAGGCCTCAGGCCTCAGGCCTCAGGCCTCAGGCCTCAGGCCTCAGGCCTCAGGCGGGATCGTGCGGGTCGCCCGGGAGGATGTCGTGGGCGAGGGCGAAACGGGTCAGGTCGACGCGGCGGCGGGAGCCGACCTTGTCGCGGAGGCGGTCCAGGTGGGAGTGGACGGTGTGCTCGCTGATGCCCAGCCGCCGGGCGATGCCGTGGTCGGTCTCGCCGCCGGCGAGCAGCGCGAGGATCTGCCGTTCCCGGTCGGTGACCCGGGCCTCGGCCTCCGGCCAGGGGCGGACGGCGAGATCGGCGGAGACGTAGGAGCAGCCGGCGGCGACCAGGCGGATCGCGGCGAGCAGTTCGATCTCGCCCGCCTGCCGGCTGAGGCAGCCGCGGGCGCCGGCCTGCATCGGCGGCAGCACGTCGCGCTGCGAGTCGGAGCACAGCACCAGCACGGCCAGGCCGCGGCCGGCGAGCCGGTGGGCGACCTCGGCGAGCTCGCCGGGCGGTAACTTCAGGTCGAGCAGGACGACGTCGCCCGCTTCGAGGTCGCCCTCGGCCTCGTGCACCGACGCCGCACCGACCGCGCAGACCAGGTCCTCCGCGGCGTCCACGGCCTGGACCAGGCCGCGCCGGAAGAGCGGACAGTCACCGATGACGGCGACACGTCTCAGGTCTGTGCTCATGGGTGGTCCTCGGCCGGGGCGGCGCACGGTCACGCCGCGGCGCGGGGCCGCGGCTCGCCCGCACAGCTCCAGTGTTCGCCCTGACCGGCGGCCCGGCACCCGGAACCGGGCCGGGTGGTCCCGCGCGGGCCGGGCCGGGCCGGGGCGGCATTGGATGCGCCCGGCTCCGGCCCGCGTGATCCTGGGCAGTGGGGTGCCGACACCGCCGAGGAGGCGCGTTGCACGCGGAGGCTTCGGGCCGGGACGCCGCCGACGACGCCTCGACCGCGGCGCGGGACTCGATCGACCGGGCGGCGGCCGCGCTGGCCACGGGCGGCGAGGAACTGCTGCGGCACGTCCTGACGGACGCCCCGGTCGGCCTCGCGCTGGTCGGCCCGGACCTGCGCTGG
>NZ_JBEYFP010001393.1:0-1146 GCF_040634455.1 Kitasatospora sp. NPDC007106 | reverse complement strand
AGCGCGGCGATCTGGCGCTCGGTCAGCGGCTCGCCGACCTTCTCGTGCGCCACCTCGATGTAGGTGCGGAAGTACCGGACCAGCGCCTCGCCGTCATGGTGTTCTCCTGGGACGGCGCCGGCGAACTCGACAACGGGCTGTTCTCGCGGTTCCGGCAGCTCGCCAAGGACCACGACGCCAAGATGACGTTCTTCCTCAGCGGCATCTACACGCTGCCCGAGTCCAAGCGGGACCTGTACCGGCCGCCGCAGCACCCGGTCGGCGCCTCCGACATCGGCTACCTGAGCGACGAGCACATCCGCGAGACCATCAGCCAGGTCGGCGACGCCTGGCTGGAGGGCCACGAGATCGGCACCCACTTCAACGGGCACTTCTGCGGCCCCACCGGCGGCGGCCGGTGGTCCCCCGAGGACTGGGACAGCGAGATCCAGCAGGCCATGGACTTCGTCATGAACTGGCGGACCAACACCGGCCTCACCGACCTCCCGGCGCTGCCCTTCGACTACCGCAAGGAGCTGATCGGCGGCCGCACCCCCTGCCTGGAGGGCCAGCGCGGCCTGCTGCCGACCGCCGCCAAGCGGGGCTGGAAGTACGACAGCAGCGGCCCCGGCGGGCTCCAGGTGTGGCCGCAGAAGTTCCAGGGCGGGGCGCTGTGGGACATGCCGCTGCAGTCCATCCCCTTCCCGGGGCACAGCTTCCAGGTGCTCTCGATGGACTACAACATCATGTACAACCAGTCCGGCAACAGCACCAAGGGCGACACCGCGCGGTACGGCGCCTGGCAGACCCAGGCCCGCGACTCCTACCTGGCGGGCTTCGAGCGCGCGTACACCACCAACCGGGCGCCGATGATCATCGGCAACCACTTCGAGCAGTGGAACGGCGGCATCTACATGAACGCCGTCGAGGAGGCCCTCAAGGGCATCGCCGGCCGCCCGGAGGTCCGGCTGGTGTCCTTCCGGCAGCTGGTCGAGTGGCTGGAGGTGCAGGACCCGGCGGTGCTGCGCAAGCTGCAGTCGCTGGCGCCCGGCGAGTCCCCGGCCGGCGGCTGGAAGTCCTTCCTCGGCGGGGCCGCCCAGGCGGCGCCCTCGACCTGAGGGGCGGGGCGGCTGCGGCCGGGGCCGGCGCGGAGGGTCCGCGCCGGCC
>NZ_JBEYFP010001392.1:0-1147 GCF_040634455.1 Kitasatospora sp. NPDC007106 | reverse complement strand
TTTACAAGCACAAGAGGGAATACGAGATAAGTTTTGTGGTGAGTGGTGTTCTGAGGTGTGCTCTACCGATCCCCCCCCGGGGCGGCGTGACGGCCCGTACGGGCCCGCGGCCGGGGCGGTGGGGCGCCCCGCGGGGCGCGGGCTCCGGCCGGTTTGCCACCATGCGGGCATGACCCTCATCGTCTCCGTGGCGGGCGCCGGTTGCGGCTGTGCGCCGCGCCGCGCCTGGTCCGCCTCGCCCGCGCCCGCGTGGGCGGCGGCCGCCGGAACCGCCCTCGCCCGCTGGCCCGATCCCGACTGCGCCGAGTCGCCGTACGAGGGGCGGGGCGTCGCGCAGACCGACCGGATGCCGGTGGCCGGCGAGGAGCGGATGCTCGGGCTGGACGGTCCGCTGCTCGTCGAGGGGCCGTTCTGGTGCCTGTTCGCCCCGGCCGCGACGGCGCTGAACGGGGTGCCCGACGACCCGGACGGGCTGCCGGAGCACGCCCTGGTCCGCTGCACCCCGCTGGCGGTGGCCGACGCCCGCCCGGGCGGGGCCTGGGTGCGCGTCGCGGTCGAGGAGGTGGTGCGGCTGACGGAGGTGCGGGAGCGCTGGGCGCCGTCCTCGGCCGGTTCGGTCGCCGGCCTGTTCCCTCCGGAGGGCGCCTCCGTCGACCGCTGCAGCGTCCGCCGCGGTCCGCTGCGGTACGTGGAGTGGTCCGCCCAGGGCGATCTGGGCCGCCGGGCGGTGCTGTGGGAGGGCGACGGCCGGTCGGTGCTGCTGATGTACGCCGAGTGGTCCTTCGACGAGGACGACGTCGTGTTCGGCCACCGGCCGCTGACCGCGGCGGAGGCCGCCGACGTGCGGGCCTGCTGGCCCGCGGAGGGCTGAGCGGACACCCGCCGCGCGATCCCCGTTCCGACACGAACGGATGGCCGCCGCGGGCGCCCGGCGGACCCGAACCTTCCGTTCCGGTCCGCGCCGGACCCTCGGTTCGTGCCGTGATCGTCCCGGCGGGGCCCGGCAGCGGACCCGCCGGGCCCCGCATGCGTGCATTTTCGGCCGACTTCGCCGCCCCGCCGCACAGAAATGCCACCGGGAATTTCCCAGGGAATTTCCACGGAATTCGTCCGATCCGCGCCGCCGCGGACACGTCAGGGCCGCTGC
>NZ_JBEYFP010001391.1:0-1148 GCF_040634455.1 Kitasatospora sp. NPDC007106 | reverse complement strand
CCGAGGACCCGGGCGAGGCGGAAGACCGCGCCCGGGTCGAAGCCCGGCCCGAAGTCCAGCAGCTGGCCGAGGTAGCGCGGCGACATGCCGGCCCGGGCGGCCGCCTCGTCCTGGCCGAGCCCGAGCTGCCGGCAGCGGCTGACGACCCGCCGGGCGATGTCGTCCGGGTGGCCGGCGGCCTGCTCGGCGGCGGCCGGGGTCCTGGTGGTCTCGTTCATGTCCGGTGCCCGTTCGTGCGGCGACGCTCCGGTGCCCCCTGCTGTCCAGCGTGGGGCCGCGGCACCCCGGACGCCAGGCCGGAGGCCTCCCCGCCGGGGCCGAACGGCCGGCGGCCTGCCGGCGGCGGCCGTGCGCAACCGGATGCGGCCGCCCGAACGGCGGCATAGCGTGGCTGCCCGGGGATGCCGTCGCGAGGGTGAGGTGGAGCGGTGCGCAGTCCCGCGGAGGACTGGCAGCTCGCGTACGAGGGCTTCGACCCGGCCGCGGAGGGCGTGCGCGAGACGCTCTGCGCGGTGGGGAACGGCTACCTGGTCACCCGCGGCGCCGCACCGGAGTCCACCGCCGACGGGGTCCACTACCCGGGCACGTACCTGGCCGGCTGCTACGACCGCACGGCCACCGCCGTCGGCGGGCGGCAGGTCGAGAACGAGGACCTGGTCAACTGCCCCAACTGGCTGCCGCTCACCTTCCGGCCGGCCGGCGGCACCTGGTTCACCGGCCCGCCCGCGGCCCAGCGCCTGGTGCTCGACCTGCGCCGGGGCGTCCTGACCCGGCACGCCCTGGTGGAGGACGGCGATGGCCGGCGGACCCGGCTCGTCCAGCGAAGGATCGCCAGCCAGGCCCGGCCGCACCTGGTCGCCCTGGAGACCGAGCTGCTGCCGGAGAACTGGTCCGGGCCGCTGGAGGTCCGCTCGGCGCTGGACGGCACCGTCACCAACTCCGGCGTGGCCCGCTACCACGGGCTGACCAGGCACCACCTCCACCCGGTGGAGCAGGGCGCCGGACCCGACGGCCTGCTCCTGCTGGAGGTCGCCACGGCCGACCCGCCGCGGCGCATCGCCCTCGCCGCCCGCACCCGCGCCCACCGTGCCGGCGCCCCCGTCCCCGCCGTCACCGCCGTGCACACCGGACCCGGCCGGGCGGCGCAG
>NZ_JBEYFP010001390.1:0-1148 GCF_040634455.1 Kitasatospora sp. NPDC007106 | reverse complement strand
GAGGACGGGTCCACCGCGCACTCCGAGGCGACGGCCGCCGCCACTGCCGCGCAGAAGGCCCGCAGCGAGGCCGAACACCTGCGCCAGCGCCTCGCCGAGGTCGAGCAGGAGACCGCCGCCGCCGTGGAGGCCGGCTGGATCGACGCCGCCGAATCCGCGTCCAACCCGCTGGGCGACCCGGCCCGCGCGGCCCTGCACGCCTCCGACGCCGAGAAGGCCGCGACGGCCGCACTGGAGCAGGTCCGGGGCGCCGCCGAACAGGCCGCCGCCCGGCTCCGCGAGTCCTCCGCCGCCGAGGCCCGGGCCGAACTCGCCGCCGCCCGCGCCACCGACGCCCGGGCCGCCGCCGAACGCGCCCTGGCCGCCGAGCAGCGCACCGCCGCGCTGCTCGCCGCCGAGCCCCGGCTCGCCGAACTGATCTCCCTGACGCCGTACCAGGAGGGCGCCGCGGAGGACGAGGGCTTCCTCACCCCCGCCGTGCTGGACCGCAACGCGGAGGACCTGCGCGAGCAGCTCGACCGGGCCGTCGCCACCGCCGAGCGCACCCTGTTCGACCTGCGCACCGCGGCCGCCGACGACTCCCGGATCCTCGCCGCGCTCGGCGACGGCGGCCTGCTGCCGCCCGGCCCGGACGTGCTCGCCACCGTCGAGTACCTCGGCGAGCACGGAATCCCCGCCCTGCCCGGCTGGCGCTACCTCGCCCAGTCCGTCGACCCGGCCGACCACGAGGCGATCCTCGCCGCCCGGCCCGAGCTGGTCGACGGCGTCGTCGTCACCGATCCCTCCTCGCTCGAACGTGCCCGCGCGGCCCTGCACGACGCCGCCCTGCTGCCGCGCTCCACCGTCGCCGTCGGCACCGCCGCCGCCCTGATCGCGCCGATCGAGGACGAGCCGCCGTTCTTCCTGGTGCCGCCGAACCCGGCCATGCACGACGAGCACGCCGCCGACGACGAGCGCCGCGAACTGCGCGCCCGCGCCACCGCCCGCGAGGAGCACATCCGCGAACTCGCCGCCCGGCTCGGCCACGACCGGGCGCTGGCCGCCCGGCTCGACACAGATCGGAAGTTCACAAGTCTGAACTACATTAACAACTAGTATTAAATCGTATACAATCTTCTGATTTAAATATTTGGGATGTGTTGTGGTGG
>NZ_JBEYFP010001389.1:0-1149 GCF_040634455.1 Kitasatospora sp. NPDC007106 | reverse complement strand
GCCGGCCGGCCTGACCTGAGCCTGCTCAGCCGGTCCGCGCCGCAATCCCGGCACCGCGCCGGGTCTGCCGCTCGTGGCCCGCTCGTGGCCCGTCGCGCTCCGTCACGGAGGGTCCGGTCCGTCGTCATCCTGCTTGCCGGGGAAGGGCGTTGTGGCCGTGTGCCGCCGTATCACGGGAGGTGTCCGTCACCCGTGTGCCGACTCCCCCGGCAGCCGGGCCGCCGCCGTCCCGCGGGGCCCGGCGAAGGCCTCGTGAACGTGTCCGCATCCCCATTGCCCGCACCGCTCGCGACCTGCAAGGATCCTCCGCCGTGAGTCTCCTGCTGCTCGTCATCGCCGGGACGTACTTCGTCATCTGGCTCCGGGGTCCCCACCGCACGTCCAGGGCCGCCACGTGGGCCGCCACCGTCTTCGACCCCGCCGCCTACGGGCTGGTGCCGCACGCCGTGCTCGACCCGCGCCGGCCCGGCCCGCCGGCGCCTCCGGACCGCAGCGCGGCCGTCCGCTCGATCTGCGAGGCCGCCTGGACCGGCGACTGGCAGCCCGCCGCCGCGTACGTCGAGGCGGCGGGCGAGGACTGGGACGAACGCTGGTCCAGGCTGGAACTGCTCGCCGACATCGCCGAGCAGGACGACGCCTGGCTGACCGCCTGGCGGGCCGCCGACCCGGCCGGTTGCGCCGCCGCCACGCTGGAGGCCCGGCGCATGGTCGACCGGGCGTGGGCGATCCGCGGCAGCGGCTACGCGCACCAGGTGCCGGCCGACCGGATGGCGAAGTTCCGGGAGCTGCTGCCCGCCGCGATCGAGGCCGCGCAGCGGGCCGTGCTGCTCGCACCGGAGGACCCCGGCCCGTGGGTGGTCATGGTGCTCGCCGCCCGCGGCGCCCAGTACACCCCGGACCGGTTCGGACCGCTCTGGGACGGCCTGGTCGCACGCGCCCCGCACCACTACGAGGGGCACTGGCAGGCCATGCAGTACTGGTGCGCCAAGTGGTACGGCAGCAACCGCCGGATGATGGCCTTCGCCCGCCGCGCCATGGACAAGGCGCCGGCCGGCAGCCCGCTGCCCGGCATCTACGTGCACGCGCTCTCCGAACTCGAGACCCGCAGCGGCCTCCGCGCGCTCCCCCGCACCGGGGCCGCGAGGCGGC
>NZ_JBEYFP010001388.1:0-1149 GCF_040634455.1 Kitasatospora sp. NPDC007106 | reverse complement strand
GGTCTGCCGGCCCGCCTGGTGCGGACCGACGGCTCCGTCGTGGTCGTCGGCGGCTGGCCGGCGGACCCGGCCCCCGTCCCTGCGCCCGGCAGCGGCCCCGGCCTCAGTACCGGTGCCGGGCCGGGACCCGACAGCCCGGCGGGAGTTCCCCGATGACCGGCACCGTCCAGCTCGCGACCACCGCACCGAGCCCGCTCTGGTACGCGACCCGGGCCGGCGGCACCGTCGCCCTGCTCCTGCTCACGGCCACCCTCGTCCTGGGGATCGCCGCAGGCGGCCGGTACGCGCCGAAGCGGATCGCCCGGTTCGAGATCGGGGCGCTGCACCGCAACCTCTCGCTCCTCACCACGGTGTTCCTCGGCCTCCACATCGCCACCGCGATCGCCGACCCGTTCGTCCGCCTGAGGTGGCTGGACGCGGTCGTACCGTTCGCCTCCTCCTACCGCCCGTTCTGGCTGGGCCTCGGCGCCCTGGCCGTCGACCTGCTGCTCGCCGTCCTGGTGACCAGCGCGCTACGGCTGCGGATCGGCCGCCGGAGCTGGAAGGCGGTGCACCGGCTCGCCTACGCGCTCTGGCCTCTGGCGCTCCTCCACGGGGCGGGGACCGGGACGGACACCCGACTGACCCTGCAACTCGGCCTCGCCGCCGGCTGCCTGGCTGCCGTGGTGGCGGCGGTGTGGTGGCGCCTGCTCCGGGCCGGCCCCGGTCACCGGGCCGGCCGGCTGTGGGCCGCCCTGGCGGCGGCAGCCGTCCCCGCCCTCGTGGCGGCGCTGCTGGTGGCCGGGCCGGCGCGGACCGGATGGGCGCACCACGGCGGCACCACCGTACGCCCTGGCACCGTCGCCACCGACCGGCAGACCGCCGGCGACGACGGCGACAACGGAGGGGAGGACGAGTGATCCCGCAGACCCGCGCCGTGGCAGCGCCGCAGCCCGCGGGCATCCCCGAAGGACCGGCCGACGCCCGGCTGCTGCACGGTTGGTACAGCACGGGCGGCCCGGCCGGACTGACCGAGCACCTGGAGCGGTACGGCCCGCCGCCCACCGCGTCCGGACGCCGGGCCGCGGACCGGCTGATCCGGGCCGTCGAGGAGGCCGGACTGACCGGGCGCGGCGGCGCCGCCTTCCCCACCGGCCGCAAGCTCCGCTC
>NZ_JBEYFP010001387.1:0-1151 GCF_040634455.1 Kitasatospora sp. NPDC007106 | reverse complement strand
CCGGTCCGCACCGGCCCGGCGGACCTGCTCGCACCGCTGCCGGCGGGCCGTCCGTGGACGAGGCCGCGTCCGACACCGGTCCGACCGTCCCGGGCGGCTGGCCATCCGTCCGGGACACCTTGTCGGGCTCCGTCGGGGGGACGGGCTGTCGGGCTTCTTGCCGACCCGGCCCGGGCGGAACCCGGATCCGCCGGGCCGACGCGCACCGGACGGCGTTTCGCCAGCTCGGCAGCCGGGCAGGCGAGACCGGTACTCCGCGACCGAACCACCCGGGGAGGAGCCATGGAGGACATCCCGCAGGGCGGCGCCGGGGGAGTGCCCGGCCACCACGCCGACGAACACCACGCCGACGAACACCACGGCGACCGCAACGACAGGGGCGACCGGGATGAACGGGGCGACCGGGACGACCGGCGGACACCGACCGTGAAGACCGTACGGGCGGGCACCCCGGTGGCCGAACAGGAACCCGAGGGCCGGCAGACCGAGGACGAGGACCCGCCCGACCCCGGCTGACCACCGTCCGTCCGGACGCACGAGGGGACGCGTCATGGAACACGAGGAATTCCTCCGCCTGGTGCACGACACGGGCGGCTACGAGGACGACGGCACGGACGAGGCCGTCACCACCGTGCTCGGCCTGCTCGGCGAACTGCTGGGCACGGCCTCCGCCGAGGCCCTGGCCGACCAACTCCCCGAAGGACTGGGCGACCTGGTGCTCCCCGAACCGGACACCGAAGCGGCCAGCTGGACCGCCGAAGGCTTCCTCGGCCGGCTCGCCGAAGCACGGGACACCACCGTCGACGAGGCCGCGGTGGACGCCTCCGCCGTCCTGCGGACCGTGGCCGGGGCCGTCGACGACAGCGAACTCGACGCCCTCGTGACCGAACTGCCCGCCGGCTTCTCCGAGCTCCTCGGACACCCCGAACTCACCTGAGAGCCCCACCCGCCACCCGTGAGGAGTCCGCCGTGCCGAACCTTCCACACCCCCGCAACACCGCGGCGCAGCGCCCCGCCGAGGAGCAGACGCGCCACGAGCGAGCCATCCTCGCCGCACTCGGCGAACTCCTCGACGACCTCGCCGCCCTCGGGCCGGGCGAGGCGAGGTTCGGGCGCAGGCCCTCGGTCGTCGTCCCCTGACCGCCCGCCCC
>NZ_JBEYFP010001386.1:0-1151 GCF_040634455.1 Kitasatospora sp. NPDC007106 | reverse complement strand
GGCACATCACCGGCAGAAACTGTGTCCCCCTGGGAGCGGATGTTGCGGTGAAGGGGCTGCGACCGGGCCGATCGGACGCGGCCGATACCGATCCCGGGCTGCGTACCGGCGGGCAGGGCAACCAGGCGGCCGCCCCGAAGGAGCCTCGGGACACTCACACCCCGGCCGCGGATCACCATCCTGCCGGCCCGCGGTCGAACACGACAGCCGGCCGCCGGCCCTCGACCTCGCCGACCCTCCGCATGCCCAATCGCGGGACACCGGAAGCCAGCTGAAAACGTATCGCAGTACCGAAGCGGTTGTGACAAGGCGCGGACCACCAGACCCGCATCCGAACTCGCTCACCACAGAAACCTGAGACGACCACACCACCACGCCTGATTCCGCTGCCAGAGCAGTTCAACTTCGTACACAAACGCCTCACCGACCGCAACGCAGGTCCGGTCATGGACAGCGGCAACGGCACCGACGTCGCGGTCGGTCCCATGAGCGATGACGAGTACCTCTGGGAACCGGTGCCCGACCACCGGTCCATCCGACGGCGCCCGAACGGACCAGGAACACGTGCGACCGAGCTGGTCGGCGCAGGCGACTGGGGACGCGACGCAACGCCTCCCCCACACCCCGAGCCGCCGCCCATCACCACCATCGCGTGGCGTCTGAGTCACCTCAGCGAAATGCTGACCCTCCGCGCAGACCACACAACCGGCGACCACACCCTCACCCGGGACGATCCCCACATCAACAAAGACGCCACCGGGGCGCTCGCCGCCTTCGCCTCCGGCGCCACGGCCTGGCGGAAGGCGCTGCTCGACACCGACGAGACCACGCCGGACACGATCGGACACAGCACACACCCCCCACGGCAGCGACCCGGACGACCCCTTCATCGACACCGTCTGGCGGGTCAACCAGGAACTGCTACACCACGGAACCGAAATCGCCCTGCCACGCGACCTCCACCCCACACAACAACCCTGACACCCCCCACCCCAGCCACCACATCACACCAACCAAAGAACTTCCCACACACACCCAGGCCTGCACGCCGTCGGCCGGGTCCGCTCGGTCCGACTGCCGGATCGAGGAGTGAGCCATGCAGACACGTGCGTTGATCGTGGGCCTCGGCATCACCGGCGTATCCGGCAGTC
>NZ_JBEYFP010001385.1:0-1152 GCF_040634455.1 Kitasatospora sp. NPDC007106 | reverse complement strand
CTGGACGAGTTGAAGGCCCTGGCCGACGACCTCAGGGAGATCGACCCCGCGGCCTTCGAAGGCTACGAGGACTTCACCTGGCCGGCGATCCTCGACCGGTGGCTCTGGTGACGCCGGCCGGGTCGCACCGGTGCGGAACGCCCGCTCAGAACGGCGGCCGCCAGCCCCGCGGCCAGACCGGTTCGTGGTCGGGCGGCGGAAGGACGGCGGGGCAGTCGGGGTAGGGCCACTGACGGCCCAGCCACTCGCACTGCGGCACCCGTCCCTCCGAATCGTCGGCACAGCGGTCGGCCCACCCCCGGCCCACCAGCACCGGCCGGGTGAGCACACCGCCCGTGGTCTGCTGCACCCGCAGGACGAGGCCGACCGCGGGGACCGCCGGGTTCCCGCGCGGCCCGTAGCGCACGCCGGAGCCCTCCGGCCAGGGCAGATCGTGCACCGCGTCCTGCAGCAGAGCGGGCGGACGGCCGGTCAACTCCAGCCCGTCCAGGATCACCTGCGGTCCGTGGGCCGCGTCGGCCGCCGCGCAGAACAGCCGGCCGGTCCCGTCGAAGTAGGCGTACACCGCCGGCAGCGCGGGCCGGAAGCCGAAGCGGATGCCGAGGATCTCCGGCCAGTGGGTTTCGGCCTCGAAGCGGCCCGGCTCGTGGGCGTCCGGCAGTGCCGAGGCGACGTCCTCGGCCCGCATGCCGAACCGCAGCGGCCCGACGCCCTCCAACGGGTCCAGGGCCCACACGGGCCGCGCCGCTTCCATGCCCGGCCCTTGCCCGCCCGGCTCCTGTGCGCCCGGCCCCTGCACGTCCGATGCCATCCGTCGATCCTCCCGGCTGCCGACCCGGTCGGAGTGTGCCGCACCGTGCCGACACCCGGGGGCTCCCGGGCCGCGCAGCGGCCCCTGTCGGGTGCAGGCCGGGCGCGGCGGGCGCGGCGGGCATGGCGGGCCGGAATGCGGGCAGGCGTGCGGCGTCCGACTGGCGAGAGCGACTCCGGAGGTGGCCGTGAACACCGTGATGGTCCTGCTGCTGACCCCGCTCGTCCTGGCGGCCGTGCTGACGGCCACCGCTCCCGGGCGGCAGGCCCGCCACCGCGGCGAGCGGCCCGCCGCGCGGCACCGCCACGACGGGGTCGCCCGGCACGCCAGGCCGCGCTGAG
>NZ_JBEYFP010001384.1:0-1154 GCF_040634455.1 Kitasatospora sp. NPDC007106 | reverse complement strand
TGGTGGCCGTCCCCGGGGCCCGGCCGGCGCCGTCCGCCCTGCGGGCGCACCTGTCCGCGGCGCTGCCCGAGTACATGGTGCCGGCGGTCTTCGTCCGGCTCGACGAGCTGCCGCTGAGTTCGGCGAACAAGGTCGACCGGAAGGCGCTGCCGGCGCCGGAGGAGGCCGGGGCGGCGGAGCGGGCGGCGGAGTTCGTGCCGCCGCGCAGCACGACGGAGCTGGTGCTGACCGCGATCTGGGCCCAGGTGCTCGGCAACGACGCGATCGGCGTGCACGACGAGTTCACCCGGCTCGGCGGCGACTCGATCACGGTCGTCCGGATGGTCGCCCAGGCGAAGCTGACCGGGCTGGACCTGACGCCGCGGATGGCGATGAGCCACCAGACGGTGGCGGAGCTCGCCGCGGCGCTCGACGCCGCCGCGGCGGACGGCCCGTCGACCGGCCGGGACTGGACGGCGCGGCCGGCCCGCGGGCGCGGCCGGGGCCGGCTCTCGGTGCGGCCGGACGACGGCCTGCGGGAGCTGCTGGCCGACCGGGCGATCCCCGGGGTGAGCGTCGCCGTGGTCGACGGCGGGGAGGTCGTGGACACCTGGCAGCTCGGGGTCGTCCGGGCCGGTGCGGCGGACCCGGTCGGTGACCGGACGCCCTTCCAGGTGGGCTCGATGAGCAAGCCCACCTCGGCGGTGGTCGCCCTCGCCCTGGCCGCCGAGGGGCGGCTCGACCTGGACACGGACGTCGCGGAGTACCTGCACGCCCTGCGCATCCGGGACGTGCACGGCGCGCCCGCGAAGGTGACCGTCCGTCAGCTGCTCAGCCACAGCGCCGGGCTGCCGATCGCCGGCTTCGCCGACTTCCACCCCGCGGAACCGGTGCCCGCCCTGGACGCGGTGCTGGACGGCACGGCGGTCGCCGGACGGCCTGCGCTCCGGGTGGACCCGCTGTTCGCCGGGCTGACCAGCTACTCGGCCACCAACTTCTCGGTGCTGCAGCAGGTGCTGGCCGACCTCACCGGGGAGCCCTTCGCCGAGCTGGCCCGGCGGCTCGTCCTCGGGCCGCTCGGGCTCGCGGACAGCAGCTTCGCCCAGGACCTACCGGACCACGCCGCGGTGCCGGTCGCCCTGGGCCACGACGCCGACGGCCGGCCGCTCGACGGC
>NZ_JBEYFP010001383.1:0-1155 GCF_040634455.1 Kitasatospora sp. NPDC007106 | reverse complement strand
GGGTACGGCACCGTCGACCGGGTGCCGGGTGACCAGCAGGAAGATCGCGATACCCATGAAGACCAGCAGCGCGCCCACCTTCACGACGGCGAACCAGAACTCCAGCTCACCGAAGATCCGCACCGAGATGAGGTTCACGGTGAGGACCACGGCCAGGGCGACGAGCGCGATGACCCACTGCGGGACGTCGGAGAACAGGTGCCAGTAGTGGGTGTACGTGGCCACCGCGGTGATGTCGGCGATGCCGGTGGTGGCCCAGTTCAGGAAGTACATCCACCCCGCCGTGTACGCGCCCTTCTCCCCCAGGAACTCCCGGGCGTACGACACGAAGGCGCCGGAAGAGGGCCGGTACAGGACGAGCTCGCCGAGCGCGCGCACGACGAGGAACGCGAAGACGCCGCAGACGGCGTACGCGACGAACAGGGAGGGCCCGGCGTCGGCGAGGCGTCCGCCCGCACCGAGGAAGAGGCCGGTGCCGATCGCTCCGCCGATGGCGATCATGTTGACGTGCCGGGGTTTCAGGGACTTGCTGTAGCCGGTGTCTCCGGCGTCGACGTGACGGGTCGTGGGGCGCTTCTCGTCCTTGAGGAACTGCTCGCTCACGCCTCGGGTATGCCTTCCGTGGGGGACTTCGTGCGTTTGGGGTGCACGATGTCGGTGAGGGTGGTCTCGACCCGGTGAAGGTGGTGGGACATGGCCTCGACCGCGTCGTGTTCGGAACCGTCGATCAGCGCCTCGACGATCGCCCGGTGCTCGCAGTTGGACTGCTCACGCCGACCGCCCAGCTCGTTGAGGAAGGTCGACTGACGCGCCAGTGCGTCCCGGATCTCCTCGATGACCCGGCGGAAGACCGGATTGCGGGAAGCCTCGGCCACCGCCAGGTGGAAGACGGTGTCCAGCGCGACCCATGCGGTGGTGTCGGCCTCCCGCTCCATCCGGTCGAGCAGGTGGGCCAGGTGGTCCAGGTCCTCCGGGGTGCGGCGCAGCGCCGCGTAGCCGGCGACCGGGATCTCGACGTGGCGGCGTACCTCGAGCAGGTCGCTCGCGGCGTAGTCGCCGAAGGTGGGGTCCTCGACCGTGTTCGCCACGACGAAGGTTCCCTTGCCGGTCCTGGAGACGGTCAGGCCCATCGTCTGCAGGGCCCGGAGTGCCTCC
>NZ_JBEYFP010001382.1:0-1156 GCF_040634455.1 Kitasatospora sp. NPDC007106 | reverse complement strand
GTCAGGCTCGACGGCAATGCCCTCGACCTCGTGAACGCGACCACCGTGCGGGTCCGCGTGGACGGCGAGCGGGTGGTGACGGACGGGCCGTTCGCCGAGACCAGGGAGATCGTCGGCGGCTACTACCTGCTCGACGTCCCCGACCTGGACGCCGCGCTCGACTGGGCGGCCCGGTGCCCGGGCGCCCGGTACGGCACGGTCGAGGTCCGCACCGTCTGGGAGCCGAACCAGTCGTGAACGAGCGGCGGGCGGCCCGCTCCGTGGAGGCGGTGTTCCGCGAGGACCGGAGCAGGCTGCTCGCCCTGCTCGCCGCGAGGTTCGGCGATCTGGACCTGGCCGAGGAGACCGCCTCGGAGGCGGTCGAGGCCGCGCTGCAGCGATGGCCGGTCGACGGCGTCCCGGACAAGCCGCTGGCGTGGCTGCTCACGACGGCCCGCCGCAAGGCCGTCGACCGGATCCGCCGCGACCGGGCGTTCGCGGAGCGGCTGGCGCTGCTCCAGCTGGAGAGCGACCGGGCGGCGGCCGTCGTCCCCGAGCCCGGCTTCGACGACGTCCCGGACGAGCGGCTGCAGTTGTTCTTCACCTGCTGCCATCCGGCGCTGTCGCCGGAGGCGCAGACCGCGCTGGTGCTGCGGTTCCTCGCCGGCCTGACCACGCCCGAGGTCGCCCGGGCGTTCCTGGTGCCGACGGCGACGATGGCGCAGCGGATCGTCCGGGCGAAGCGCAAGATCCGCAGTGCGCGGATCCCGTTCCGCGTCCCGGGGCCGGAGGAGCTGCCCGGGCGGCTGCCGTCGGTGCTGCGGGCGGTGTACCTCGTCTTCACCGAGGGGTACGCGGCCAGCGCCGGCGACGGCCTGCTGAGGCCCGATCTGGCGGAGGAGGCCGTCCGGCTCGCCCGGATCCTGCACCGGCTGCTCCCGGCCGAGCGGGAGGTGGCGGGGCTGCTGGCGCTGCTGCTGCTCACCGATGCCCGGCGGGCCGCGCGGACGGACGCCGCCGGGCGGCAGGTGCTGCTGGAGGACCAGGACCGCTCGCTGTGGGACGCCGACCTCGTCGCGGAGGGGCAGCGGCTCCTCGGCACGGTCTTCACCGCGTCCGGGTGGCGCTTGCGCAGCTCGGCGACGAACGGCACGGTGCGGCGCAGCTCCTCCTCGAC
>NZ_JBEYFP010001381.1:0-1158 GCF_040634455.1 Kitasatospora sp. NPDC007106 | reverse complement strand
CCCGGGGCGGCGGCGGGCGGCGGGGTCGGGCCGGCGGGTCAGGTCGGGTCGCGGCGCAGCACGCCCTCGGCCTCGGTCGACGTCCGGTCGGCGTCCTGGACGGCCTGGTGGAAGGCCGCGTCCTCGGCCTGCTGCGCCTCGTGGTCGGCGACCGAGGCGTGGATGCGGTCCTGCGCCACGATGCCCTGCAACTGGGCGTTCATGGCGTCGAGCTGCTTCGGATCGGCGTGCAGGACGCCGTGGATGAAGGCCATCGTGTCGGCGGCCGCCGGGTTGTACCCGGCCACCTCGTCGATCACCGGGTCGCCGTACGGTCCGGCCGTCGCCGGCGGCCGGACGGAGGCGTCCGGACCGGCGTCCGGGTCGAGCGGCACCGCGCTCTCCGGGTGCTCGTACGCGGCGGTGAGCCGGTCCTCGACGGACGGGCCGTCCGTGGCGTCCCCGTGGCCGGTGCCGTCCGGGGAGTCAGGGGAGTCCGGGTTGTCGTGGTGCCCGGTGTCGGTGGGCGAGTCGTCGCCGTGCGGGTGGTCGGTGAGGCCCATCGCCTCGGCCACGTCGCCGAGCAGGTCGGCGACGAGGACGGCGGCCTCCTCGACGAAACCGGTCAAGGCGTCGACGGTGTCGTGCTGGTCCGGCAGGTGCAGCGGGTCGTCCGCCCCGCCGAGCGGGTCGTCCATGCGGTCCTTCACCCTTCGTTCCTCCGGCGGTCGTTGCCGCGGCGTCCGGTCGAGCGACCGAAGTACCCCAGCAGTCCGAGGCCGAGCAGCCACAGTCCGGTGGTCAGGTAGTGCCGGCCGTCCAGGCCGTGGCCGACGCCCGCCACGAGCGCCGTCACTCCGCCGCCGACCACCAGCGGCAGTGCCAGCAGCCGGGCGAGCGGGACCCGCCGGGTCCACCGCCAGGCCAGCGTGCCGAGCACCAGGACGGCGATCACCACCAGCAGGACGCCGGTGGAGCGCCAGGCCTGTTCCCAGTAGCCGGCGTACTCGTAGCACTCGTAGTCGTAGGAGGAGTAGTACGTGCATTCCCTGATGGTCGCGTTGTTGAAGAAGCCCGTCCCGACGGCGGCCAGGCCGACCGCGCCGAGCAGCCACAGCCGCCAGACGCCGCTCGGCCGAGGTCGACGCCCCTGCCGGACGTCCATGAGGAGGCCGTAGG
>NZ_JBEYFP010001380.1:0-1159 GCF_040634455.1 Kitasatospora sp. NPDC007106 | reverse complement strand
CCGGCACGTGCGCGATCGGCCGCGAAGTCCTCGGCCGTCTGCCGCACAGCGGCGCGGAAGTCCGGGTCCCGGGAGAGTTCGGCCCACTCCGCCCACGCCCGGGTCTGCTCGGCCCCGGGGTCGTCGGGCAGCCCGGGGGTCATCGAGCGCCTGACCCCCGCGAGGACGGGATCGGTGCCGAGGCCACCGAGGACGGCGTCGAGGAACTCGTCGACGAGACGCCGGCGTTCGTCCTCGGAGAGTCGGGCGAGCTGGTGCATGAGATCGGTCTCCTCGGGGGTGAGCCCGCGCTCGGCCACCGCCGTCAGCAGCGCGTGCCGCAGGCGCAGGACGCGCAGCCGCGCCGCCACGGCCTCGGCGTGGGCCGCGGCGACCTCGGGGAGCGAGAGCTCCCGGTCGACGATCCTGCGGATCGTGGGCAGGTCCAGCCCCAGTTCCCGCAGGGTGCGGACGAGTTCCAGGCGCGCGGCGGCCTCGGCGGTGTAGCGGCGGTAGCCGGCCGGGGTGCGGTCCGTCGGCGTCACGATCCCCGTGTCGGAGTAGAACCGGACGGTCTTGACCGTGAGGCCGGTCCGCCGGGCCAGTTCGCCGATGGAGTAGAGCGTGTCGCCGTTCATGGCCCCCATCGTGGCGTCTCCACCTACGGGAGACTCAAGTGTTGCCGCCTGCCGCCTGCCGCCTGCCGCCTGCCGCCTGCCACCGGCCGCCTGCCACCGGCCCGCCGCTCGCCGTGTCCCGGCGGCGGAGGTCAGCGTGCGGCGGCCCCGGCGCGTCCGGCGCGGGGCCAGGAATGGTGGTGCTCGTCGATGACGTAGTGGTGGCCGTGGCTCCAGGCTCCGGCCCGGGAGGGGTGGGCGCCGGTGAGGTGGGGGTGGCCGGCCGGCAGGTCGGTGTGCTCGTGGCGGAGTGCGTCAGGGTCCCGGCGGGGCCACAGCACGGCGGCGGCCGCCGTGGCGGCGAGCGCGAGGACGCCGAGGGTGAGGGCGGTGGCCGGCAGGCCGGCCGCGGCGGCGAGCCAGCCGGCCAGCGGGTAGGTCAGCAGCCAGCAGGAGTGCGAGAGCGAGAACTGTGCGGCGAACGCGGCCGGCAGGTCGGCCTCGGCCGCCGAGCGGCGGATCACGCGACCGCCGGGGGTGAGGACCGCCGAGCCGGCCGCGCC
>NZ_JBEYFP010001379.1:0-1159 GCF_040634455.1 Kitasatospora sp. NPDC007106 | reverse complement strand
GGGGCCGGGAGGACTGGCCGGCACCTCGCAGGCCGCCCAGCGCCCCGCCGGCAACTCGGTGACCGCCGCGCCGTTCCCCCGCTGCGCTTCACCCTGCCCACGGTGGTGCTGCTCACCCTGCTCCTCACCCTGCTGCTGCGCGGCCTGGTGACCAACGAGGCCTTCCACGACGCCCGGATCAACGTCTCGGTCGACAAGACCACCGTGCCGGCCGCGCTGCTCACCGGCGGGCCGGTGATCGACGCCCGCGGACCGGGCGCGCCGCGCAGCTACCGGGCGCAGGACCACACCATGGCGCTCACCTTCGACGACGGCCCGGACGAGAAGTGGACGCCGCAGATCCTCGACGTCCTCGCCCGGTACCACGCGAAGGCCACCTTCTTCGTGACCGGCTCCATGGTCGTCCAGCACCCCGAGCTGATCCGGCGGATCCTCGCCGAGGGCCACGAGATCGGCCTGCACACCTTCACCCACCCCGACCTGACCCTGCAGTCGGACCGCCGGATCACCTGGGAGATGGCGCAGACCCAGATCGCGCTGGCCGGTGTCGCGGGGGTGCACAGCGCACTGTTCCGCCCGCCGTACTCCTCGGACGCCACCGCGCTGGACGACCTCACCTGGCCGGTGGTCAAGAAGCTCGCCGACCGCGGCTACGTCACCGCGTTCATCGACGAGGACACCGAGGACTGGCAGCGCCCCGGCGTGGACGCCATCGTCCGGGCCGCCCTGCCGAAGAAGCCGGGCGCCGGCCACGTGGTGCTGATGCACGACGCCGGCGGCGACCGCTCGCAGAGCGTCGCGGCGCTGCGGATCCTGATGCCGCAACTGCAGTCCGAGGGGTACCGCTTCACCACCGTCAGCCAGGCGATCGGCGCGGGCAGCCCGATGTCCCGGGCGAGCGACTTCCAGCGCTGGGAGGGCGAGGCCTTCCTGTACCTGGCGCACGGCTCGGTGCTGGTGATGCCCGTCCTGGTGGTGCTGCTCGCCGTGGTCGGCACGCTGGTCTTCGGGCGGTTCGCGCTGATGCTGTTCCTGTCGGTCAAGCACGCCCGCCGCACCAGGCGCCGGACGTTCTCCTGGGGGCCGCCGGTCACCGAGCCGGCGACCGTCCTGGTGCCCGCGTACAACGAGCAGGAGTGCATCGCCAACACCCTCAACT
>NZ_JBEYFP010001378.1:0-1160 GCF_040634455.1 Kitasatospora sp. NPDC007106 | reverse complement strand
ACCAAGGGGAAGCTGTTCGAGACCAGCGGCCACCTGGACTGGTACGCCGACGGCATGTACCCCCCCATGCAGCTCGACGAGGGCGTGGACTACTACCTCAAGCCCATGAACTGCCCGATGCACAACCTGATCTTCGACGCGCGCGGCCGGTCCTACCGAGAACTGCCGCTGCGCCTGTTCGAGTTCGGCACGGTGTACCGGTACGAGAAGTCCGGCGTGGTGCACGGCCTGACCCGCGCCCGCGGCTTCACCCAGGACGACGCGCACATCTACTGCACCCGTGAGCAGATGGCGGAGGAGCTCGACTCCACCCTCACCTTCGTGCTCAACCTGCTGCGCGACTACGGCCTGACCGACTTCTACCTGGAGCTGTCCACCAAGGACCCGGAGAAGTACGTCGGCTCGGACGAGACCTGGGAGGAGGCCACCGCCGTCCTCGCCAGCGTGGCCGAGAAGCAGGGCCTGCCGCTCGTCCCGGACCCGGGCGGCGCGGCCTTCTACGGCCCGAAGATCTCCGTCCAGGCCAAGGACGCCATCGGCCGCACCTGGCAGATGTCGACCATCCAGCTCGACTTCAACCTGCCGGAGCGCTTCGACCTGGAGTACACCGCGGCGGACGGCTCGCGCCAGCGCCCGGTGATGATCCACCGTGCGCTGTTCGGCTCGATCGAGCGCTTCTTCGCGGTGCTGCTGGAGCACTACGCCGGCGCCATGCCGCCGTGGCTGGCCCCCGTCACCGTGACCGGCATCCCGATCACCGACGAGCACGTGCCGTACCTGCTGGACGTCGCGGCCGAGCTCAAGAAGCACGGCATCCGGGTCGAGGTCGACACCTCGGACGACCGCATGCAGAAGAAGATCCGCAACGCCCAGAAGCAGAAGGTCCCCTTCATGCTGATCGCGGGCAACGACGACGTCGAGGCGGGCGCGGTGTCCTTCCGCTACCGCGACGGCGAGCAGAAGAACGGCGTGCCGGTCGCCGACGCGGTGGCCGAGATCGTGGACGCGGTGCAGCGCCGCATCCAGGTCTGACCTCGGACGCACGAGGCCGGGGGGGGGGGGCCCGGGCCCCCCCCCGCGGGGTGGTGCCCCCGGTGGGGTCGCCTATTGTGTTAGGGCATACTAGTGTGCCCCAAATTCAGCGGGGCGGGGGGGGGCCG
>NZ_JBEYFP010001377.1:0-1161 GCF_040634455.1 Kitasatospora sp. NPDC007106 | reverse complement strand
AGCGGCCCGTCCGAGCGGCCCGCGATCAGCAACGGCAGCAGCCGTGCGCTGGACGCCCGCCACTGCACGGCCGGCCGGCCCGGGCGCGGGCGGCTGCAGCGGTGCAGCAGGTCGAGGTCGTCCACGTTCAGCGCCAGCACCGTCTCCACACCGGCGCCGCTCTCGTTCAGCAGCCGCCAGGTCAGCTTCTCGCGCAGCGGCACCCGCAGCGCCAGCACCGCGCGCAGCTCGTCCGGGCCCAGCGCCGCCCCGGACGGGTCCGGCAGCGGCGGCGGACGCAGACCGGCCGCGGGATCGGCGGTGAGCCAGCCCTGCCCCCGCCACCAGCCGAGCGCACCGCGCAGGATCGACAGCTCACGGTTGAGGGTCCGCGGATCGGCCTCCGCCGCGCGCCGGGCCAGCGCCGCCCGCAGCAGCCCCGCGGCGTCCGCGCCGTCCAGCACGGAGAGCGGCAGCACCGGCGGCACGGCACCCCGCCGCGCCGAACCCGCCGGCACCGGCCGACCGGCCAGCAGCCAGGACCAGTTCGCCAACGCGATCCGGTACACCCGCCGCGAGCCGTCGCCGAGCGGCGCCGCGGCGAGGTAGCCCTCCACGGCGACGGCGTACTCCACCGGTGCGGGGCTGTCGCAGTAAATCACCCCGTCATTAGAACACTGCAATCGCTCTCAACCTCCGCGGGGGTCGTTTACTGCGGCACTCGATCGTTGCGTCGCAAAGGCTCAAGAATGCTTGTGCGGCACGACTCAACACCGCAAGACTCGTCGCATGATCCCCACCACCCCGGGCCGCTGGGCCCTGCTGCGCGAGCGCGCCTTCCGCCGCTACTGGCTCGGCCACACCACCTCGCTGCTGGGCTCGGCGATGGCCTCGGTCGCCGTCGCCTTCGCCGTCCTCGGCAGCGGCGGCGACGGCACCGCCCTCGGCGCCGTGATGGCCGCGCGGATCCTCCCCGTCGTCCTCGTCCTGCCGGTCGCCGGCATCGTCGCCGACCGGCTCGGTCCCCGCCGGGTGGCGCTCGCCGCCGACGTGCTGCGCTGCGCCGTACAGGCCGCCCTCGCCGCCCTGCTGCTGACCGACCGTCCGCCGCTGTGGGGCACGGCCGCGCTGGTCGCCCTCTGGGGCCTCGGCGAGGGCTTCGGCCTGCCGGCGCTCGGCGCC
>NZ_JBEYFP010001376.1:0-1162 GCF_040634455.1 Kitasatospora sp. NPDC007106 | reverse complement strand
GCGCAGCCGGCGGCGAGCGCGGCCGCGGTGGCGGCGCCGCCGGCCAGCAAGGACCTGCGGGAGAGAGCGTCCATGGTCGTCTCCGTTCGGGTGGGGTCTGTTCGCAGCGGGACCGCACGGGCTGACAGTCCGACAGTCGGATGGACGGTCCGGGGTGGGTGCGGCCCACAGCATGGCACGTCGGAGGGCCCCTGCCGGGGAACGCGGAGTGAACCCGGCTGGGTCGCCCGAAACGCTCGCCCGTTCGGACCATCGCACGCGTCATCGAGTGGCGGAACCCGGCTGAGCCGTCGTCAGATGGTGGGAACCGTCCCGCCGCGCCGCCTCCCGGAGGTCCCGTACGCCATGTGGCAGTCGCTGCTCGACGCGTACCGGGAGCGGATCGTCGACACCGGGCGCGAGCCGCTGTTCCTGCTGCTGGTGGGACTGCTGGCCTCCTTCCTCTTCATCCGCTTCAGCGTCCGGATGATCCGGCGCGGCACCAGCTGGTGGCCCGGCAACGTCACCCCCGGCGGCCTGCACATCCACCACGTGGTGTTCGGCCAGGCCCTGGTGCTGATCTGCGGCGTGGGGGCCTTCACCGTCCGCGGCAACGGCGGCCAGCTGTGGAACGTCCTCGCGTTCGGCTTCGGCATCGGCGCCGGCCTGGTGCTCGACGAGTTCGCGCTCGTCCTGCACCTCCAGGACGTCTACTGGAGCGAGCAGGGCCGCAAGTCCGTGGACGCGGTGATCCTGGCGGTCGCCTTCATCGCCCTGCTGCTGATCGGCGAGCTGCCGTTCGGCGGCTTCAGATCCCGGTTGACGGCCGGACAGTTCGTCGGCGCAGGACTCCTGCTGCTGCTGGTCGGGATCAGTCTCTTCAAGGGCAAGATCTGGACGGGCCTGCTCGGGGTGATGCTGCCGCCGCTGGCCATGGTCGGCGCCGTCCGGCTGGCCCGGCCGCAGAGCCCCTGGGCGCGCTGGCGCTACCGCACCCGGCCCAAGCGGATGGCCCGCGCCGAACGCCGGGACGCCCGGATCCACGGACGGATCGTCGCCGCCAAGACCTCCTTCTACAACGTGCTGGCCGGCGCCCCCGACGCCGAGACCGCACCCGCCGGTGCCGCACCGGCCGACGGCCCGCCCGCCCCGCCGGCCCCCCGCCCGGAGCCGGCCCGGGCAC
>NZ_JBEYFP010001375.1:0-1163 GCF_040634455.1 Kitasatospora sp. NPDC007106 | reverse complement strand
ACGGAAGGCACAGACCGTGGCCTTCCGTCCCGCGCAGTTCCCCGCGCCCCTGTTTTCGCTTTTCCGGATGCGCAGGCTCGCCGATCCAGGATTGCGCAGTTCCCCGCGCCCCTTCGCGCTTCCCCGATTCGCGCGGGCTCGCCCGCTACCGGGTGCTCTCGGTGAGGCCGGCGACGAGGTGGTCGGCGGCGCCGTAGGGGTCGAGGTCGCCGGCGGCGACCCGTTCGGCGAGGCCGAGCAGGTGGCGGTCGCCGCGCAGGTCCCCGATCCGGGAGCGAAGGGCGGCGAGCGCGATCGCCTCGATCTCCTGGGCGGCCCGCCGGGTGCGCCGGGCGGCGAGCTCCCCCGTCCCGGACAGCCAGGCGCGGTGCTTCTCCAGGGCCTCGACGACCTCGTCGACCCCCTCGCCGCGGGCGGCGACCGTCTTGACGATCGGCGGCCGCCAGTCGCCGGGCCGGCGGCCCTCACCGAGGCCGAGCATGTGGTTGAGCTCGCGGGCGGTGGCGTCGGCGCCGTCCCGGTCCGCCTTGTTGACGACGAAGACGTCGCCGATCTCCAGGATCCCGGCCTTGGCGGCCTGGATGCCGTCGCCCATGCCGGGGGCGAGCAGGACGACGGTGGTGTCGGCCTGGGCGGCGACCTCGACCTCGGACTGGCCCACGCCGACGGTCTCCACCAGGATCACGTCGCAGCCGGCGCCGTCCAGCACCCGCAGGGCCTGCGGGGCGGACCAGGAGAGGCCGCCGAGGTGGCCGCGGGTGGCCATCGACCGGATGAACACCTCGGGGTCGGTGGCGTGGTCCTGCATCCGGACCCGGTCACCGAGCAGCGCGCCGCCGGAGAACGGCGAGGACGGGTCGACGGCCAGCACGCCGACCCGCTTGCCGCGGCGGCGGTACGCGGAGACGAGGGCGTTGGTCGAGGTGGACTTGCCGACGCCCGGCGAGCCGGTCAGGCCGACGGTGTAGGCGTGGCCGGTGTGCGGGGCGAGCGCCGCCATGGCCTCGCGCAGCTGCGGGGCGGCGTTCTCGACCAGCGAGATCAGCCGGGCCACCGCCCTCGGGTGCCCGGTGCGCGCCTGTTCGACCAGCGTCGCCACGTCGGCCATGTGAGTCCGTCTCCTCGATCGGAAAGCGGGGGCGCACGGCGTGGTCCTCCACGCC
>NZ_JBEYFP010001374.1:0-1164 GCF_040634455.1 Kitasatospora sp. NPDC007106 | reverse complement strand
CGTACTCCTGGCGCCGCGGGGCCTGGGGGGTCCGCGCCCTTCATTGGCGCTAGCTGTCCGGCCGGGGCGGCGAGCGTCAGGTCGGGGCGCTCGCCGAGCCGTTCGGCGACGGTGTCCAGCAGCCGGCCGCGGCCGGCGGGGCTGAGCGCGTCGAAGCCGGCCCGCAGCGCGGGCAGCCGGTCCAGGAAGCCGCGGTCGGGCAGCGCGTCGATCCGCTCCAGCAGCGGGCCGAGCGCGTCCGGCGCGTACTGGAGCAGCGGCCCGCCGGCCGTCAGCAGGCCGGTGAGCAGTCGGGCCAGCCGGCGGCGGCCCTCGGGGTCGGCGGCGGCGTCGACCCAGCCGGCGGCGCGGGCGCCGAGGCGGTCCGCGGTGTCCAGGTCGAGCAGCACCCGCGCGGCGAGCGCGGCGCCCTGGACGAGCGGGGAGCCGGTGCGGGCGAGCTCGGCGAGGGCGTCGTCCATCCGCAGGCCGAGCCGGTGGTCGCCGGCCCGGGTGGCGAGGGCCACCAGGGCGGTGGCGTCCGCCGGGTCCTCGCTGCCGGCCAGTCCGGGCAGGCCGCGGACGGCCGCGTCCAGCAGGACGGTGGCGAGTTCGGCGGCCCGCTCCCGGCTCCGCTCGGTGGTGCCGGGCAGGTGGGCGAGCCGCAGCGCCTCCAACAGGTCCAGCGCGTCGAGGAGTTCCGGCAGGGTCGCCGAGGCGGGCAGCAACTGCTCTGCCTCGGCGAGCCGTTCGGCGACCAGCGCGGGCAGGTCGCAGCGGGCCGCGGCGCGCAGCCCGTCCAGCAGCTGGGTGCAGGTCGGTCCGCCGTCCGCGGACTGCCAGCGGGCGGTCTCCCGCAGGGTGCCGGCGGCGGCGAGTTCGGCGGTGACGCCGCGGACGCCGGCCAGGTCGAGCCGGGCGGCCGCGGACGGGGTCCAGGCGATCCGCCAGCGGGTGCTGAGCGCGGCGCCGTCGCCGGTGCCGGAGACCTCGATCTGCTTGCCGTAGCCGATCCCGCAGACCGCGAGGCGCTGCAGCAGCACCTCGCGGCGCCCGTCCAGCGGGGAGCGCAGCGGGTCGAGGCGCAGCTCGCGGGAGTCCGGGTCCTCCGGGTCGGGCAGGCGCAGGGCGGCGAGCTCGGCCTCGACGGACGGGCCGAGGCCGGAGCGCGGGGTGCCCTGAGTG
>NZ_JBEYFP010001373.1:0-1164 GCF_040634455.1 Kitasatospora sp. NPDC007106 | reverse complement strand
TCCAGCCACGCCTCGACGAGCCGGTCCTGCTGTTTGACGGGGTGCAGGCGCCCCACGCACAGCATCAGCCGAAGACCCCGGTCCTCCGGGTCGAGTCCGTCCGGCCGCCCGCCGCCGGAGAACAGCCGGGTGGTCATCGCATCCGCGAGCCCGGCGTCGCCGGGCCGGGGAACGAAAGGCGGGATCCCTTCCGGGACTTCGACACGGCGGGACTCCGTGGCGGGGGACAGCTGCGGGAAGTGCGTGTCGAGGTCACCGGTGCCGGGCCGCGAGGGGATGGTGACGAGAAGACCGGCCCGGGCGACCAGCCGGTCCGCGACGAAGACGCGGTGGAGGTCGGCGCGGAGAGCCCGGGCCGTCTCGGTCTCCGCGTGCAGGGGAAGGCCGGCGTGGCGCTCTGCCATCGTGCGGTGCGGATCGGGGGTCACGGTGAACGCCGGACGGGCGCCGCAGCGGCGGGCCGCGTCGGCCACCGCCAGCGACCCGTCGTCCGCGAACCGTACGTGGACGATCCGTGGTCGCGCGCCCGGCAGCGCGAGCAGGCACGCCGCCCACCACGAGACCGCGGGCCGGTGCTCCGCCATGGCCGCCGGGTCGGGCGGACCGTCGCCGTCCACCGGGATCCCGACCTGCCAGTGCTCGGGGCCCAGGGGCGACACCAGACCGGAGGTCCGGTCGCGCAGCGCGGTCCGGCCGGCGGTGACCAGGGTCAGAACCCGCGAGATGCGGCCGGTGGCGGTGAGCGCGTCGCCCAGCGCCGAGAGCAGCACGCTCATCCCGCCGCTCATCCCCACGCCCGGCTCGCCCAGACTGCCGAGCAGCATCGACTGTGCCACCACAGGGCCGCCCGGGGGAGTGGCCGGTAGCCGGCGGACCGCGTCGCGGAACGCGGCGGCCTGCGGTGCCGAAGGGTCCTGCCGGTGCCAGGCCGCCGCCCACAGCAGGTTCTCGTAGACGTCGCCGCCACGGGGCGGGACGGCGTCGAGGAGGGCACCGCCGTGCGGAACACCCGACAGGTAGCGCAGCGCGGCATGCCGAACCCGCCGGTCACCGGCGGTCCACCGTGCGACCTCGCCGGCCCGCAGGGGCTGCAGCCCGTGCGTGTCCGCCAGGTCGAGGAGGAAGGCCGCCTCCTCGTACGGCGGCCGTGCGAGCAGACGGGTC
>NZ_JBEYFP010001372.1:0-1164 GCF_040634455.1 Kitasatospora sp. NPDC007106 | reverse complement strand
CTGGGCGGCCAGGAACGCCTCGATGAAGGGCATGTCCTGGTCGCACAGGTCCCCGCCGCCGGGCCCCTGACGTTCGATCAGCAGCTCGGCCAGCTCGCCCGCCTCCGCGAAGCGGTCCTCCCAGCAGAGGATCTGGACGGCCGCCGCTGCGGCCTCCCATGCCGGGTCGGGTGGTGCGGCGGGATCGGTGGCCAGGTCGAGCAGCTCGGGAAGCACCTCTCGGTGTCGGCCGTGCCGGGCGCGGGAGGTCAGGTGCTCGACGAACGTCACCCCGCCACCCGCCGGCAGAGGCGCCGAGCGCCGTGGCGGAGGGCGTTCAGCGACCACAGCGCCAGCCAGTAGACCGAGAAACTCACGAGGAGCAGCACGGCGATGTCGAGCGCATTGCCGACGGCGGCCGACGGCTGGAACTCGAACAGTGAGGCCAAGATGAGCGCTGCCGTGATCGGAGCGGCCACCGGGGCACACGCCGCCAGCGCCTTCCACGCGGTGCCGCCGCGCATGACACGCCGCTCGAACCCGAAGGCGACGGGGAAGACGAGCACGCTCGCGGCGAACCCCACGCCGAGGGCGATCAGAACGGCTTCGGCGAAGTCGCGGACAACGAACACGTCGTCAAGGAGGAAGACCGCCGCCAGGGGGAGGGTGAGGACCGTGAAGGCCGTGACGATGACCGCTGTCGTCACGGCGATGGACAGCGCGTGCCGCAGGATCGTCCACCACCGGGCAGGTGGATCGTAGCCGGGTGCCGGGCCGTCCGGGGTGGTGGCGGCGTGCGGATTCGCCGGGGGCCTGCCGGGCACGATTCACTCCCTCGGGTCGGGTTCTACCGTCCCTGACGCACCGGCCCGCCTCCGTGGTTGCTGCGTCCGGCTGCCCGCCGTCGCCACCGCCGTCCGCGGCGAGGCCCGCCACCGTCCCCGCCGTGGTCGCGCCGTCCCGCCGCGCCCGGGCCCTGGTGGTGCAGAACCTCGGCATCGCCTCGGTGATCATCGCGACGCCGGTGGTCCGGGACCTGGTCGCCACCCTCCCGCTTCCGCTCGGCGTCCTCGGTCACGAGAGCTCCACCGTCCTCGTCGGACTCAACGGCCTGCGCCTGCTGCGCGACGCGGCCTGGAACCGCGCCCGGGCCGGAGCCCGCCGATGAGCGGCCGCACCCGCCGG
>NZ_JBEYFP010001371.1:0-1165 GCF_040634455.1 Kitasatospora sp. NPDC007106 | reverse complement strand
TCGGCTCCCGGGACACCGGGCGGATCCTGCGCATCGACCCGAGGACCGGCGCGCGCACCGACGTCGGGACCGTCCCCGGTGTGGACGCCTTCGTCGAGGGCGGACTGCTCGGCCTGGCCCTCGGCCCGAACGGCCGGCTGTACGCCTACTACACGGCCGCCGACGACAACCGGATCGTCAGCTTCGCCTACGACCCCTCGCGGCCGACCGGCGCGCAGCTGACCGACCCCGCAGCCGTGCTCGCCGGCATCCCCAAGGGCGACAACCACGACGGCGGCCGGATCGCCTTCGGCCCCGACGGCCTGCTCTACGTCGGCACCGGCGAGACCGGACGCTCCGAACTCGCCCAGGACCGCAACTCGCTCGGCGGCAAGATCCTGCGGATCACCCCCGACGGCGCACCCGCGCCCGGCAACCCCTTCCCCGGCTCCCCGGTGTACTCGCTCGGCCACCGCAACGTGCAGGGGCTCGCCTGGGACGCGCAGGGACGCCTGTGGGCCTCCGAGTTCGGCCAGAACACCTGGGACGAGCTCAACCTGATCGAGCCCGGCGCCAACTACGGCTGGCCGGTCGTCGAGGGGAAGGCCGGCCGGTCCGGGTACACCGACCCGGTCGTCCAGTGGCGGCCGGCCGACGCCTCGCCGAGCGGCATCGCCTACGCCGACGGCGCGATCTGGATGGCCGGGCTGCGCGGCCAGCGCCTGTGGCGGATCCCGGTGAACGGCGACGGCACGGCGGGCACCCCCGCCGCCGTCCTCGACCACACCGACGGGCGGCTGCGGACGGTGGTCGCCGAGCCGGACGGCACGCTGCTCGTCACCACCAGCAACACCGACGGCCGGGGCGACCCGCGCCCGGGCGACGACCGGATCCTGCGGTACCGGCCGAGCTGACGCCGGTGCGCCCCGCCGCGGGCGCTGCGCCGGCCGCTCCGCCGCGGGACCATCGAGTGGGGGCCGCTGCGGGGAGGTGCCGCATGGAGGAACCGGCCACCCGGGTCGCGCACCTGCCGGGCGGGCCGGCCCTGCCGTACGCCGAGCAGGGCGATCCCTCCGGGACGCCGGTCGTCCTGGTGCACGCCGTCGGCGACTCCTGGCGCGCCTTCGGGCCGCTGATGGCCCGGCTGCCCGCGGCGCTGCACGTGTTCGCACCGAGCCAGCGCGGG
>NZ_JBEYFP010001370.1:0-1167 GCF_040634455.1 Kitasatospora sp. NPDC007106 | reverse complement strand
GCCGTTCCACGGTGGCCGCGTCGCCGAGCAGTCCGGCCGCGATCAGCGCGGTGGCGGCGACCGCGGGGACCTGCTCGCGGTCGGCGAGGTCCAGCAGCTGCGGCAGGACGGCCGCGGCCTGCTCGGGGAACCAGGCCAGCACGTGGCAGGTCGACGCCCGGACGGCGGGTTCGTCGTCGGACAGCAGTGCGGCCAGCGCGGGCACCTCCCGCGCGACGGCGTCGTAGGCCGCCAGTTCGGCCTCGTACGCGGCGAGGTGGCGGTCGTAGTCGAAGGTCCTGCGCTGGAACTCGCGGACCCGGCGCTCGCCCTCGTCGGCGGCCCGGGCGACCCAGTCGTCGTACTCGGCCGTCATCGCGGCCGCGCCCTTGGCCCGCAGGTCCTCGACCCCGCGCCGCCACGCCGCGACCGCCACCCCGTCGGGGAGGTGCGCCTCGTCGTAGCCGATCGCCAGGCCCGACATCAGCTCCAGGGCCTGGGCCCGGCCGCGCCGGGAACGGTCGGCGGCCATGCGGGCCAGGAAGGGCACGGCGAAGGCCGAGGCCTGGTAGCGGCTGCCCTGGTGGAAGATGTTGCCGTACAGGGCGTGCAGGGCGCGGCCGCGATTGTCCCGGCCCTTGCCGCACAGGGCGCGGAGCTGGTCGGGGACGTCGCCCGCCGGCCCGTAGGCGTGTTCCAGGGACGCCCAGTCGATGTCGTCCAGTCCTGCGAACACGCTGTCGTTGTTCTCGCTCGTCACGGGCGAGAACCTCTCACACCGCACTGACATGCCGTTCCGCCCGCGGGTCTCCCCCGCGGGCGGTGCGACCGCTGCCGTCAGGGGGTGGCGTACCGGGTCACCTCGATCAGCCGGCACGAGGTCTTGCCGGCGGCCGTGGAGGTGCCCTGCGCCTTCTGGACGCTCTTCTGGTTGGGGGCGAGGCCGTTGGTCGCGGCCATGCCCTCCCCGATGCGGGTGCCGGCACCGTCGAGGAACTCGACCTGCACCATGTAGTTCGACGCCTTCGAGCTGTGGTTGGTGATGGTGAGCTCGGCGGACGGCCAGTGCAGGGTCGGGTCCACCGAGCACTTGGTGATCTCGACGTCCTTCGCCTTGTCGCCGTCACCGGCCGGGGCGGGCGCAGCGGCGTCGCCGGCTGCGGGCGGTGCGGCCGCGGACGGCGCGCC
>NZ_JBEYFP010001369.1:0-1167 GCF_040634455.1 Kitasatospora sp. NPDC007106 | reverse complement strand
CCGGGCTGCTGACCCGCCTGCACCTGGCGCCGTTCCAGGCTCGGTCCTGGTACATCGAGCGCACCCCGGTACGCGACGTGGTCTTCGACCGCGCCCCGTTCGCAACTACCGGCATGCCCGCCGCCACCGCGGCCGCCACCATGTGTGCCCGCGGCCTGGACACCTGGCCGGTGGTTGACCACGACGGCCACGTCATCGGCCTGCTCAGCTTCTAGGACTGGCCACGGGCGTCAACACGCAGCAAAGGGCGCCTGCTCTCGACGGCCTGAGACAAGGGGCAGTGCCGCCCGGAGCCTGCGGGATTCCCGCCGGGCCCGGCAGCGCTGCCACCCGCGCAGGCGAACGGTAGGCAGGCCCCCGCGGGATCCTGGCGGGAAGAGGCAGTTGCGCGCTGAGAGCGGCCTGGGCGATCCGGTCCTCAGGAGCGGTAGTCCGACGGGTGGATCTCGCAGAAACCGTGTCGACGTCCCTGCCCCGCGCCGGCTGTCGCGTGGCGACCATGGGGCGCAACTGCGGGCTGGGGCGGGAGCGTGGGCACGGTCCGGTCAACGGGAAGTTGGCCGGGCCCGGGCCCACGCCGCGGGGCACGCGTCATGACCCGGGCAGAACGGTAGTGGATGAACGCGCGGCTTGAACGGTATGGCAGTGAGCCGCCGCACTGGGCGGTCCCGAACGGCTCTGCGCCGGTACAGCAGGGTCTCGGGCCGCCGGGACGGCGAAGACGGGCCGGCCTGCGGTCGAGGCTTGGTAGCGGCGAGTCCCTGCTGCGGTTGATCCCGCACATGACCTGGATGGCCGCGCAGCACAAGCGGTTGGTTCGGTGTGTGAGTCCGTTCCTGGCCGTGGTCGCCTTGGCCGCAGCCCTGGGGTCTGGGAGGGCAGGAGCCGGTGTCCTATTCTGGACGTCATGTCGAACCCTGACGGGCTGCTCGTCGACATCGCCGCGATGGTCGAGTCCGAGCACAACAACCAGATGTCGCTGACCGTGGTGGTTCCCGGAGCCGTGATCACCGGCAGGCTTGCGCCAGTGGCCCTGTGGTGGGAGCGAGTTGCAGAGGTCCTGCAGTCCTCGGAGCACCTGAAGCCGTTCGCCGCCCTGTTCACCCCGCCCGTCGACGCCTCGCCCGCACGCCCCACTCATCTCCACCTGCACCGGGCGAAGATCCT
>NZ_JBEYFP010001368.1:0-1167 GCF_040634455.1 Kitasatospora sp. NPDC007106 | reverse complement strand
CTGCTGGAGGAGCGTGCGGTCGAGCTGGGGGCGGAGATCCGCCGGGGCTGCGAGGTGGTCGGCGTGAGTCAGGACGGGGACGGGGTGGGTGTCGGGCTGGCCGACGGCACGCGGCTGCGTTCGCGCTACCTGGTCGGCTGTGACGGCGGCCGCAGCACCGTGCGCAAGCTGGTCGGCATCGGGTTCCCGGGTGAGCCCGCCAGGGTGGAGACGCTGCTGGGCGACGTGGAGGCGGCCGAGGATCCGGCGGTGATCGCGGCCGTCGTGGAGGAGGTCCGCCGGACCCAGCTGCGGTTCGGGGTGACTCCCGACGTGGACGGGCAGGCGGGGCTGTACCGCGTCGTCGTGCCCGCCGACGGGGTGGCGGAGGACCGGACGGCCGCGCCGACGCTGGAGGAGTTCAGGCGGCGGCTGCGGGCGGTCGCGGGCACCGATTTCGGCGTGCATTCGCCGCGCTGGCTGTCCCGGTTCGGCGACGCCACCCGGCAGGCCGAGCGCTACCGCTGCGGGCGGGTATTGCTGGCGGGCGACGCGGCGCACGTCCACCCGCCGACCGGCGGACAGGGGCTGAACCTGGGCCTCCAGGACGCGTTCAACCTCGGCTGGAAGCTGGCCGCCGAGGTCGCCGGATGGGCCCCGGAGGGGCTGCTCGACAGCTACCACGCCGAGCGGCACCCGGTGGGCGCGGCCGTGCTGGACAACACCCGGGCGCAGATCACCCTGCTCGGGACGGATCCGGGGGCGGCCGCGCTGCGCGGGCTGTTCTCTCGGCTGATGGACTTCGAGGAGGTGAACCGGTACGTGACCGGGCTGATCACGGCGGTCGACGTCCGCTACGACGTCGGTGGGGGCCACGAACTGCTCGGCCGGCGGATGCGGGACGTGGCACTGAAGCGCGGACGCCTCTACGAGCTGATGCACGGCGGCCGCGGGCTGCTGCTCGACCGGACCGGCCTGCTGTCGGTGGCGGGCTGGGCCGACCGGGTCGACCACGTCGTCGACGACGGCGAGGAGCTGGCGGCGCTGGGGGTGGCGGCGGCGGTGTTGCTGCGGCCGGACGGCCATGTGGTGTGGGTCGGCGACGACCAGGACGGCCTGCTCGGCGGCCTGCCGCGGTGGTTCGGCGCCGCCTCCGCCGACCGGGGCCGGGCTGCCGACCGGGGCCGG
>NZ_JBEYFP010001367.1:0-1168 GCF_040634455.1 Kitasatospora sp. NPDC007106 | reverse complement strand
CGAACGGGTCGCCCGCGCGGTCGGGCCAGGCGGCGGCCATGGTCTGCCAGGTGCGGCGGCCGAAGAGCAGCGCGTCCGCGGTGCGCAGCGCCGCGTCGAAGGCGCCGCCCACCACCTCCGGGTCGAAGAAGGGGTGCGACCATCCGCCGTGGGCGAAGCCGCCGTCGGTGTCCTCCTGGGGGCCGCCGGGCGCCTGCACGACGCCGTCCAGGCTGATGAACTCGCTGACCACGATGCGCACGGTGCTCGATCCTCCGGGTGGGTCGGGACTCGGCCGGGGAGCCCCCGACCGCTCCGGCATCATGGCACCCGGCACCGACAATGCGGCGGACGTGGCCGCCCGTCAGGTCGCGCTGCTGCCCCGGTGGTTGACCCTCCGGCCGGGGGGGCCGCGTCAGCCGTACCAGGACGCCTCGGTCGGCCGGGCCCGCCGGGGCACCTCCCGCTCGGCCATCGGGACCTGCACCTCGCCCGCGAACAGCGCGCAGCTCGGGATGCCGGTGAACACGCCGGGCAGGGCGATCCGGACCTCGACGTGCCGGGGCGGGCTGGTCGGCAGGACGGCGATCAGCGAGTGTTCCTCGGGATGGTGTCCGTGCACCCGCTCGAACGCGACCTCGTGCCCGTTCACCAGCACCTCCAGCTCGCGGACCCCGCCCAGGCGGACGCCCGCGGTCACCGAACAGCCCGCGTACTCGCAGTGGAAGTGGTACTCGCGGCCCATGTCCGCCTCCCGACGCTGCTGCTGCGGGCGGTGTCGTGCCCGGTCACTCCATCCTGACACCGGGGCGGCGGGATCGGCAGGACGGCCGGTCCCCGGTGGGCCGGCGGCGGGCCCCGCTCCGGACGGCGGCGGGCGATGCTCCGGACGGCGGATCCCGCTCCCCCGGAGGGAGCAGTGGCCGTGACCGTTCGGCCGTCACACCGTTGGCCGCGCGGAGCACCGTTCGGGCACACCACCGTTCAAGGAGAGACCCATGCGAAAGTACGTCCGGACCGCCGTCGTCGGCGCCCTGCTGGGCGCGAGCGCGCTGACCGCCGTGCCGGCGGGGGCGGCCGGGAACACCGCCTACCCGGAGCCCTCGAAGCAGGAGCACCTGTACGCGGTGCCGGTGGCGGGCGTCACCGACGTCGGCGACCTCACCAAGCTGGCGCCGCTCGCCGAGCC
>NZ_JBEYFP010001366.1:0-1168 GCF_040634455.1 Kitasatospora sp. NPDC007106 | reverse complement strand
GCCGGCCATCGCCGGCGGGCCCGGGCCGTGCAGCCCGATCGTGATCTCCCGGCGGCACGGGCAGTCCGTCCCGCCCCCTACGATGACGGGCATGAACACTGGGGGGCCGGAGAGACGGCTCATCGACGGCCGTTTCGAACTGCTGCAGCGCCTCGGCGGCGGAGGCATGGGCCTCGTCTGGCGCGCCCGGGACAACGCCCTGGAGCGCGAGGTCGCGCTCAAGGAGGTCCGCCCGCCGGACCCGGCGATGCTCGCCGGCGACCCGGTGGCCGCGCAGGAGCTGCGCGAGCGCGTCCTGCGCGAGGCACGTGCCCTGGCCCGCCTCCAGCACCCCAACGTGGTGATCATCCACCACATCGTCGACACCCCCGACCAGCCGCACCCGTGGCTGGTGATGGAGCTGGTCAGCGGCGGCAGCCTGGCCGACCGCCTCGTCCAGGGCCCGCTCTCGGTGCCCGAGGCCGCGAGGATCGGCCGCGGTGTGCTCGCCGCCCTGCGTGCCGCGCACGCCGCCGGCATCCAGCACCGCGACGTCAAGCCCGGCAACGTCCTGCTGCGCACCGACGGCACGCCCGTCCTCACCGACTTCGGCATCGCCGCCATGCAGGACGCGACGGCGCTCACCGCCACCGGCTCGCTCATCGGCTCGCCCGAGTACATCGCCCCGGAGCGCATCCGCGGCGGCAGCGGCGACGCCTCCTCCGACCTGTGGTCGCTCGGCATGATGCTCTACGTCGCGATCGAGGGCCACCACCCGCTGCGCCGCAGCACCACGCTGGCCACCCTGGCGGCCGTCCTGGACGAGCCGCTGCCGCCGCCGGTCCGCGGTGCGCAGCTCGGTCCGCTGCTGGGCGCCCTGCTCTCCCGGGACCCTGCGCTGCGGCCCGACGCCGAGATGCTCGACCGGCTGCTCGCCGCGGCCGAGCAGGGCGAACCGGCCGCCGGTCCCGCCCACTGGGCGCCCACCGTCAAGGAGACCTTCAAGCAGCCCGGCCCGCCGGAGTCGACCTCGGGCTCCACCCCCCAGCCGGTGTTCGGCGCGCCCACGGGCACCCCCACCGGTGGGCCCACCGGTGCGCCTGCGGGCTACGGCGTCCCGGCCGTCCCCGGGGCGTTCGGCGCACCCGCCGCCGGGTACGGCTACCCGCAGGCGCACCGGTGGGCCCAC
>NZ_JBEYFP010001365.1:0-1173 GCF_040634455.1 Kitasatospora sp. NPDC007106 | reverse complement strand
GCCCGAGCGTGCGGGTCGGCGCGCTGGCATACCACCGCGAGCACGGCAGCGACCCGTCCGGGGCGGGGCGGATCGCGCTGCTGGCGGCCCAGCGGCACTGCGTCGAGATCGGGTTCTCGGCGGCGGTGATCGACCTCGGCCTGCGCGGACGCGCCGTCACCGACCCGGACGCCCACCCGCACGACTTCTGGGAGTTCACGCACCAGGCGGCGGCCGCCTGCATCCCGCTCGGCCGCCACCAGCAGTCGATGGACCTGTACCTCGACGTCATCCAGCGGTTCACGGACCCCAAGGTCCACATGATGACCAGCTACTCCATCGCGATGCTGCACACCCGCTTCCTGCGGCCCCGCGACCACGACCTGGCGCTGCGCTGGCAGAACAACGCCGCCGCGATCGCGAGCATCCTCCCCGACCCCGCCGAGCGGCTCACCTTCAGCGTCTTCCACGACAACGGCCTCGCCCTGGTGGAGATGCACCGCGGCAACCCTGGCCGCGCGCTGGACCTGGTCGAGTCCTGCATCACCCGGCTCGACGCGAAACTCACCGACGCGCAGTGGCGGCTGCACCGCTCCCAACTGCTGTACAACCGGGCCCGGCTGCTCACCGCCACCGACCGGCTGGACGAGGCGTTCGCCGACTATTCGACGCTGATCGAGCTGGACCCCCACTACACCGACTACCTCTCCGAGCGGGCCCGGATCCACCGCACCCGCGGCGACTTCGCGGCCGCCCTCGCCGACTACGACCGTGCGGTCGAACTCGCACCTCCGTTCCCCGAGCTGTACCACAACCGCGGCACGGCCCGGGCCGAGGCCGGCGACACCAAGGGCGCGCTCGCCGACTTCGGATACGTCCTGGAGATGGAACCCGAGGACCTCGACACCCGGCTCGCCCGTGCCGAACTCCTGCTCGAACTGGAGGAGTTCGATGCCGCCGACGACGACGTGACGGCCGGCCTGGCGCTGCGCCCGCAGGACCCCCGGCTGCTGTGCATGCGCGGCACCGTCGCCCTGCAGCGCGGCGAACTCGCGCAGGCGCGTGAAGCGCTCGACGCCGCCCTCGCCCTCGACCCCGAGTACCCGGCCGCACTGCTCAACCGCGCCGTCGTCCACTACCTGCGGCACGGTGAATCCGCCGAGCCGTTCCACCATGTCGAAGATGGTCTCCATG
>NZ_JBEYFP010001364.1:0-1174 GCF_040634455.1 Kitasatospora sp. NPDC007106 | reverse complement strand
GGTCCACGTCGCGATGATCGGCCTCATGACCCGCCGCCTCACCGGCGAGACCACCCCCACCTGGTGCGGAACCTGACCTCAAACCCAGTCAGGCCTGGCCCTGCGCCTGGCGCTTGTCCACGTACTCGGTGATGATCGAGAAGAACCGCGCCGGGTCCTCGAACGGCAGGCCGTGGCCGCCTGGGACCTGGAGGTAGTCGGCCTGGTGGATGGCGGCGGCCAGTTCGCGCTGATGATGGGGCGGGATGATCCGGTCGTCGGCGCTCGCCAGCACGAGTGTCGGCGCGGTGATCCGGCCCACCGCACCACGCAGGTCGATTCGGGTGTCCAGTTCTATCTGGCCGAGGATGCGCTGGTCCAGCATGGCCGTGAAACCCGCGGCCATTTCGGTGAACTGCGCGTCGTCGAGGGCGTCGAGGAAGCCGGGCCCCATTGCGGTGAGGATCAGCTGGCGGGCCAGCAGGGCGGGGTCGGTCTGCAGCAGGCGTGCCCACAGGTCGAACATGAATGCCTCGCGCGGGCTCGTCCTGACCCATCCGGCGTGCAGGACGAGCGAGGTCACGGCATTGGGGTGCCGGGCGGCCACGGCTGTGGCGACGACGGCGCCCACCGAGTGGCCGACCAGGTGGAACCGTTCCAGTCCGGCGGACCGGGCGGTGGCGGCGACGCGGTCGGCGAGCGAGTCCAGGTCGATGGGTGCGGGGTCGACCGGGGTGGCGCCGGCGCCGGGCAGGTTCGGGGCGACGACGGTGTACCGGTCACGCATCGCATCGATGAGAGCTCCCCAGTTCGAGGTCGCGTCAGCGCCGGTGCCGTGGATCAGGACCAGACCCGGTCCGGACCCGGCGACGACGTGATCAAGCAGTGCACGACTGGCCATGGGTGCCTCCATCTGTGAGTGGCTGAGCAATACCCAAGATAACAGAGTTCTGTCATGTGCCAGAGCTCTGTTAACAGCCAGGGCTGGAGCTGGTGACGTACGATCACCCTCATGGATATGCCGGTCACGGAGCGCCTCGGACTGCACATCAAGCGGGTGGAGCAGGAGCTGATGGCGGCCAAGCACGCCGCACTCCGACCACTCGGGCTCACGGTTCCGCAGTACGTCGCGTTGTACGCACTCGACGACCAGCCGGGGCTCTCCGCCGCCGCGCTCGCCCGTGCCTGCCTGGTC
>NZ_JBEYFP010001363.1:0-1175 GCF_040634455.1 Kitasatospora sp. NPDC007106 | reverse complement strand
CTGGTCGCGGGGGCGACCCGGGGCGCGGGGCGCGGCATCGCGGTGGAACTCGGTGCGGCGGGCGCCACGGTGTACGTGACCGGCCGCAGCACCCGCGCGCAGCGGTCCGAGTACGACCGCCCCGAGACCGTCGAGGACACCGCCGACCTGGTGACCGCGGCGGGCGGGCACGGCATCGCCGTCCCCACCGACCACCTGGTGCCCGCGCAGGTCCGCAGCCTGGTGGACCGCATCGACGCCGAACAGGGCCGGCTCGACGTCCTGGTGAACGACGTCTGGGGCGGCGAGAACCTCTTCCAGTGGGACACCCCGGTGTGGGAGCACGACCTGGACAACGGGCTGCGACTGCTGCGCCTCGCGGTGGAGACCCATGCGATCACCAGCCACCACGCGCTGCCCCTGCTGCTGCGTCACCCCGGCGGCCTCGTCGTCGAAGTGACCGACGGCACCGCCGAGTACAACCGCGACACCTACCGGGTCTCGTTCTTCTACGACCTCGCCAAGACCTCGGTGCTGCGGATGGGCTTCGCGCTCGGCGAGGAGCTCGGACCGCGCGGCGCGACCGCGGTCGCGCTGACGCCGGGCTGGATGCGCTCGGAGATCATGCTCGGCCACTTCGGGGTGACGGAGGAGAACTGGCGCGACGCCCTCCGGGTCGAGCCGCACTTCTGCATCTCGGAGACCCCGTTCTTCGTCGGCCGGGCCGTCGCCGCGCTGGCCGCCGACCCGGAGGTGGCCCGCTGGAACGGCCGGTCCCTCTCCAGCGGCGGCCTCGCCCAGGTCTACGGCTTCACCGACCGCGACGGCAGCCGGCCCGACGCCTGGCGCTACATGGTGGAGGTCCAGGACCCGGGCCGCCCCGCCGACGCCACCGGATACCGCTGAGCTTCCGTACGCCCGGTGACCGGTGGCGTCACCCGGTGACCGGTGGCATCGCCCGGCCACGGAGTCTGGCCGGGTCGGGCGGCGGTGTCAAAGGACAGCCGTGGGCCGGGACTTGGACTTTTGTCGCTGGCGGGCCGGGTTTCGGGGAGCTCTGCGGACGGCTGCGGCGCGACCCTTGACACCCTTGTCGGCGGCCCGCCGGGCTGGGAGGAGTGGCTCCGCGCCGAGCTCGAGGGCCTGGAGGCGTCCGCGCTGCGCGCGCACCGGATCGCGGTGTGGCGCCACCGGCT
>NZ_JBEYFP010001362.1:0-1176 GCF_040634455.1 Kitasatospora sp. NPDC007106 | reverse complement strand
TGAGGTTGCCGGCCAGTTCGTTGACGTTCTCGGTGAGGCGCTTCCAGGTGCCGGAGACGCCCTCGACCTCGGCCTGGCCGCCGAGCCGGCCCTCGCTGCCGACCTCGCGGGCGACCCGGGTCACCTCGGCGGCGAACGAGGACAGCTGGTCGACCATGGTGTTGATGGTGGTCTTGAGCTCCAGGATCTCGCCGCGGGCGTCGACGTCGATCTTGCGGTTGAGTTCGCCGCGGGCGACGGCCGTGGTGACCTGGGCGATGTTGCGGACCTGGCTGGTCAGGTTGTGCGCCATGAAGTTGACGTTGTCGGTGAGGTCCTTCCAGGTGCCGGCGACGCTGGGCACGGTGGCCTGGCCGCCGAGGATGCCCTCGGTGCCGACCTCGCGCGCCACCCGGGTCACCTCCCCGGCGAACGCGGAGAGCGTGTCCACCATGGTGTTGATCACTCCGGCCAGCGCGGCGACCTCGCCCTTCGCCTCGACGGTGATCTTCTGGCTGAGGTCGCCGCGGGCGACGGCGGTCGCGACCTGGGCGATCGAGCGGACCTGCCCGGTCAGGTTGGACGCCATCACGTTGACGTTGTCGGTGAGGTCCTTCCAGGTGCCGGAGGCTCCGCGGACGGTGGCCTGGCCGCCGAGGTTGCCCTCGGTGCCGACCTCCCGGGCGACCCGGGTCACCTCGTCCGCGAAGGCGGAGAGCTGGTCGACCATCGTGTTGATGGTCTCCTTCAGCTCCAGGATCTCGCCGCGCGCGTCGACCCGGATCTTCTGGCCGAGGTCGCCGCGGGCGACCGCCGTCGTCACCTCGGCGATCGAGCGGACCTGGGCGGTGAGGTTGCCGGCCATCGAGTTGACCGAGTCGGTGAGGTCCCGCCAGGTCCCGGACACGTCGCGGACGTCCGCCTGACCGCCGAGCCGGCCCTCCGTGCCGACCTCGCGGGCCACCCGGGTCACCTCCCCGGCGAACGCCGACAGCCGGTCGACCATCGTGTTCACCGTGTCCTTGAGCTCCAGGATCTCCCCGCGCGCCGCCACGCCGATCTTCTGCGTCAGATCGCCCTCCGCGACGGCGGTGGCGACCTGGGCGATCGAGCGGACCTGGGCGGTGAGGTTGCCGGCCATCGAGTTGACCGAGTCGGTGAGGTCCCGCCAGGTCCCGGACACGTCGCGGACGTCCG
>NZ_JBEYFP010001361.1:0-1178 GCF_040634455.1 Kitasatospora sp. NPDC007106 | reverse complement strand
GATTCATCGGATCCCCACGCCTCAAGCCCACCCGGCCCGTCGGCGAAACCGCGCAGGTGGCCGAGGCGGGCGCCGACGCGCGGACCTCCACGGCCGGGCCGCCACCGTCAACACGAGCTGCGAGCCGGAACGCCCCACCCGTCGGCGAGGTTGCCATCGGCACATTCACTCGTTGTGCCCGGCATGACCTCCGACCTCCGGACCTGCGGCAGAGCCGCCGAAACGGTTCTCCGCGAGACCCCGATCTTCGCCCACCTGGCCGCACTGTGGACCGCCGCCGGCCTCACCGTGCCCGGCCGCGCCGACCCCGACTGGGACCGCCTGACTGCCCAGTCCCGCCTCCTTCCACCGCCCCTGCCGTCCCCGGCCGCCGGCCCCGACTGGGACCGCCTGACCGCACCGCCCCGCTTCCTCCCACCGCCTCTGCCGTCCCCGGCCGCCGGCCCCCGACCGGGGACGGCAGACGGCCCGCACGCCGACCACGCACAACCCGACCCCACCCCCGCGCACCTCAAGGACTGCGCATGACCCACCACGAAACCCCCCGCGTCCCCCCGCAACGCACCAGCACCGGCGGCTGCGCCATGCCCCTGGAGCTGCTGGCAGTCGTCCTGCCCGGCCTGAGCGTCGCGGTGCGCGGCTGCCTGCGCTACCACCCCGCCGAGCCGTACACCGTCTACCTCGACAACCACATCGACCTCGACGCCCCGATCACCTGGGTGTTCGCCCGCGACCTCCTCGCCACCGGCCTCACCGAATGGGCGGGCACCGGCGACGTCTGCGTCCACCCCGCCGGCGACGACCGGACCGTCTTCATCACCCTGACCGGGGAGAACTCCACGGCCGTCCTGCGCGTGGACGCCTCGCACATCAGGACCTTCCTCACCCACACCGAACGGATCGTCCCCTCGGGCACCGAAGAAGGCCAGGTGGACGTGGACAGATTCCTGCGCCGACTACGCGACGACGAACCCCCCGAGCCCGAGCCCGAGCTCGATCCCGGGCCGGACCCGGAGCCGAAACCGTGAAGGCGTGCGACCCGGCCCGGAGGCACCCGGGAACTTGCCGACCGCTTCGACGGGGCCCCGCCGCCCGCTCGGGAGTGGGGCCGACCGTCGCCCGGCTCGCAACCGTGGACTTCCGGGACTGCTCGGCGCCGACAACCGTGGTGAGCGGCC
>NZ_JBEYFP010001360.1:0-1178 GCF_040634455.1 Kitasatospora sp. NPDC007106 | reverse complement strand
TGTCCGGCAGTCGGTGGCCGCCTGCCGGACACGGGCCTGCGGGCTGCCACTGCGACCTCTACTGCGACTGCATCGACGACGGGCGACTACAGCATGTGGTGGCCGTCAGCCGCCGCTGGCAGCGGGTACCGGCTCGGGCTGCGGGGCAGGGGTGCGCCGCGGGAGGAGCAGTGGGGTCGCCAGCACGAGCACGCCGGCCAGGGCAATGGCCGTGCGCGGGCCGAGCAGGGCGCCGAGCACGCCCCAGACGGCGGTGAGGAGGGCCGTCGCGGCCTTGGTCGTCACCGCCCAGGCGGACAGCGTGCGGGTGGTCCGGTCGGTCGGGGTCCGTTCGAGGCGGTAGGTGGCGCAGACGGGGTTGAAGACCGCGCAGCAGAAGATGAGGCCGAGTTCGACGCCCATCACCAGGAGCAGGCCTGCGGTTCCCGGTCCGACGAAGGCGAGGCCCACGGGCCACAGTGCGCGCAGGGCGCCGGCCGCGACGAGGATCCGTCGTTGTCCGAACCTGGCGGCGAGGGGTCGGGCCAGGCGCGCACCGAGCAGTCCGCCGATCGAGGGGACGGCGAAGGCGAGGCCGTACTGCCAGGCTGCGAAGTCGAGCCGGCCGAGCATGAGAACGGCGAGCAGTGGCTCCGCGGCCATCACCAGGCCGTTGAACAGCGCGGTGTTGAAGAACAGGGGGCGCAGCGTCGGGTCGGCGAGGATGTACCGCCAGCCGTCGAGCAGGTCGCGGGCCCGCAGGCGCTGGGCCGGTCGGGGTTCGGGCGCTGGCTCGGTCCCGCCCGTGGCGCGGATACCGAGGGCCGAAAGCAGGTAGCTGGCCGCGTCGGCCGCCACTGTCGCCACCGGTCCGAGGAGACCGATCGCGGCGCCGCCCAGTGGGGGGCCGACGATGGTGGTCGTCCAGGCGGTGGACTCGAACCGGGCGTTGGCGACGAGCAGGTCCTCGGCCGGCAGCAGGGTCTTCAGGTACGCGCCGGAGGCGGCGCGAAAGGTGATGTCGGCGGCCGCGACGACGACCGAGACCAGCAGGAGCTGGACGAAGGTGAGCACGCCGAGCGCGAACGCGGTGGGGATCGTCAGCAGCGCGGCGCACCGCACCAGGTCCGCCGCGATCAGCACGGGCCGTTTGCGGCGGAACTCCACCCAGGGGCCGAGCGGCACGGCCGCGGCCGCTC
>NZ_JBEYFP010001359.1:0-1178 GCF_040634455.1 Kitasatospora sp. NPDC007106 | reverse complement strand
CGGCACTCGACGCCGTCCGCGCCTCCCTGGCGGCCGCCGACGCTGCGGACCTCCTCGCGCCCCTCGCCGCGGTCCGCGGGCATCTCGGACCCGACCACCCCGGCCTCGCCGACCTCACCCGGCACACCGACGGCCTACGCCACGACAGCAACCGGCGCCGCGCCTGAACCCGCCCCGCCGATCGACGCCAACAGCACCTCCGGGACCGGCTCGACCGCACCTGAGCAGCCGTCCCCCGCCGAGAGCGGTGCCGTCACCCGACGCGGCACCGCGTGGGTGGCCGACCCGCACGCGAAGTGGAGCACGCCGTCGCAGCGGTGGTCGAGGTCCGGTCCGGGACGCCCTCGCCGGCGGAGGGCGCGGCCTGGTGGGACGGTTGCCGCCCCGGCAGGGTCCGCCCGGCCCTGTCGGGGTGCGATCACCGGTACCACCATGGGAACCGTCGATCGGTTGCGGGCCGGCACGAACCTTCCCGGCGGCCCACGCCACGGCGGCCACGGCGGCCGAGGCGGCCGAGCACGGTGGTGCCAGGTGCCGAGCGGACGTGCCTGGCCTGTCCGCAGTCACCGGCACGCCGATGCGACCGCGCAGGAGGTGGACCAGTGACAGCAGCCGTCGGGCACAGCCGAGGCCTGACCACCGAACAGGCCGACGAGCTGCTGGCCCGGCACGGCCCGAACGAGGTCGCGCCCCCGGCGGGCACTCCGTTGTGGTTCCGGGTCGCCGCCCAGCTGCGTGATCCGCTCGTCCTCGTCCTGCTGGCCGCGGCGGCGCTGACGCTGGCCACGGGCGATCATGCGGATTCGGTCGTGATCGGACTGGTCGTCGTGGTCAACACGGCCGTCGGCGTGGCCCAGGAGGTCCGTGCCGACCGTGCGGTCGCCGCGCTGTCGGCACTCTGCACACCGAGAACGCGCGTGCTCAGGGACGGCGTCGAGCGCGAGGCCGCTTCGACCGGAATCGTTCCGGGGGACGTCGTCCTGCTGGGGGAGGGGGACGTCGTCCCCGCGGACGCCGTGGTCGCCGAGTCCTCCGCACTGCTGCTGGACGAGTCCGTCCTGACCGGCGAGTCCGTGCCCGTGGACAAGGACGTGACACACGATCCCGGCCTCAGTGCCGGAACGGTGGTGGTCCGCGGCCGGGCCGTCGCCACCGTCACCGCCACCGGCGCGGACAGC
>NZ_JBEYFP010001358.1:0-1178 GCF_040634455.1 Kitasatospora sp. NPDC007106 | reverse complement strand
CCAACGCGACGGCCGTGACCCTGAACGTCACGGTGACCGAGCCTGGCGGCCCCGGCTTCCTGACGGTCTACCCGAACGGCACCGTCCGGCCGAACGCCTCCAACCTCAACTGGGCGGCGGGCCAGACCATCGCCAACCAGGTCGTCGTCCCGGTGAAGAACGGCAAGGTGTCGTTCTACAACGCCAGCGGCTACCCCGTGCACGTCGTGGTGGACGTCTTCGGCTACCAGGCGCCCTGACCCACCTGACCGACCCACCTGACCGACCCGGCGGCCCCGGCGCCGAGCACCCGCTCGGCGCCGGGGCCGCCGTCGTGGGCGGGACCGCGCGGGCGCACTAGGCTCGTGCGGCGTGAGCACCGAATTCCCTGAGCTGTACGGCGCCGCCACCGGCGTCGGGTCGCTGCCCGGTACGGACGCCCGGGAGGCGGCCCGGACGGTGGTCGGCGCACTGGAGCACCTGCCCCACCTGCCGGAGCTGCCGGCCCGCGGCCCCGGCGCCGACATGATCGGCCGCGGGGCCGGTCTGCTGGTCGAACTGTTCGCCCAGGTGGAGCCGAGCGGCTGGCGGTTCGCCGACCGGCCCGGGCGCGACACCCGGCGCGCCCACTCCTGGCTCGGCGAGGACCTCGACGCCCTGGAGGAGTTCACCCAGGGCCACGAGGGCCCGCTCAAACTGCAGGCCGTCGGCCCGTGGACGCTCGCCGCCTCGGTGGAGCTCAAGCACGGCGAGAAGGCCCTCGCCGACCCCGGCGCCTGCCGGGACATCGCCGAGTCCCTCACCGAGGGACTGCGCCGCCACCTCGCCGACGTCCGCCGCCGGGTGCCGGGCGCGCAGCCCGTCCTGCAGCTGGACGAGCCCTCGCTGCCCGCCGTGCTGGCCGGCGCGGTGAAGACCGCCAGCGGCTTCCAGCGGCTGCGCGCCGTCGACCGGCAGGTCGCCGAGGAGGCGCTGCGCTCGGTGATCCGTGCCCTGGACGTCCCCGTGGTGGTGCACAGCTGCGCCCCCGGCGTGCCGATCCCGCTGCTGCGCCGGGCCGGGGTGGCCGGAGTGTCGCTGGACTTCTCGTTGCTGACGGGGCGTGAGGACGACGACCTCGGCGAGGCCGTCGAGGCGGGCACGGTGATCCTCGCCGGTGTCGTGCCCTCCACCGACACGGCTGTGTCGGACCCGGCCGG
>NZ_JBEYFP010001357.1:0-1179 GCF_040634455.1 Kitasatospora sp. NPDC007106 | reverse complement strand
GGGTCGTGGATCTCCGGCTCCTCGCCCTCCCCGGTGATCTCCTCCTCGCCGGGCGCGGTCCGCGGGGCGGGGCCGACCCCCCAGAAGATCCGCAGGGCGGCGCGCAGCACCGCGGCGCCGGTGGCCGCGGAGACGAGCACGAAGACCGCCGGCAGCCAGCGCTGCCAGTGCCCGGCGTCCTCCTCGGCGTGGGCCTTGCCGAGGCCGGTTCCGAACGGCGGGAGGCCGGCCAGGGCGAGGGCGCCGGCCGCGAAGAGCAGGCCGGTGACGCGCAGGCCGCGGCCCCGGCCGTACAGGCCGTGTTCGTCGACGGAGCCGAAGCGGTCGAGTAGCACCCCGGTCAGGCCGAACAGCGCCGCCTTAACCAGCCCGTGGGCGGCGACGTACAGCACCGTCCCGGCGGTGCCGTGCGGGGTGAGCAGGGCCACGCCGATCAGGAAGAGGCCGACGTGGCCGACGGTGGAGAAGGCCAGCAACCGTTTCAGGTGCCGCGCAGCCGGACGAGGGCGAGGGCCGACAGCAGGACGAAGGCGACTCCCGTCCACAGCAGCACCAGGGCGGTGACATGACCGGCCGTCATGGTGATCCTCCGTCCGTTTGGGGGCCGTCCTCGTCGGGTTCACCGCTGCGGCCGGCGACGAAGCGGGTGAAGACCAGCGTCCCCGCGGGGGCGAGGACGGCCAGCACCAGCGCGAGGTCCTGGTAGGACGACCGGTCGTAGGCCGGGGGCAGCAGCAGGAACACCGCCCCGGCCACGCTCGACAGCAGGCAGAGGCCGATCAGCCGGCCCACGGTGCCGCCCCTGGAGACCGCCCACACGCAGGCGGGGACGTCGACGGCCAGCAGCACCAGGGCCGCGGCCGTCCAGGCGCTCACCGCCGCTCCCCCGGGTCGGTGACGGTCTTCTCCACCGGTCCCGGGCGCCGGTCGAGGGTGTGCAGCAGGGGGTCGTCCTCGTGCGGCATGTCGAGGACGCAGGTGTCCGGCGAGGCGGCCAGCACGATGCCCGCCCAGCCGGGGTCGGCGCCCCGCCGGACGGCCGTCCGGCGCAGCACGGCGTCCTCGGGGCGGCGCACCGCGGCGGCCATCAGGGTGCCGCAGCCGCGCAGCACCGCTCGGGGCAGCAGCACCGCCCGCCCGGCTCCCCGGGCGCCGCGCCACCGGACGCCCGCGGCGCGG
>NZ_JBEYFP010001356.1:0-1181 GCF_040634455.1 Kitasatospora sp. NPDC007106 | reverse complement strand
GGCCTGTCGGTCAACGCCTGGCTCGTCCGGGCCGTCTCGGCCGCGCTCGACGGCGGCACGCCGCCGCGCACGGCGGAGAGGACCCGCAGCATCGGGCAGAGCTTCACGGGCTGGGTGCGCTGACCGCACCCCACCCCACCCCACCCCCGCCCCGCAGCACCCCACCCGCAGCACCCCACCCGCACCACTTCACCCAGACCGCGTCCCACCAGCGGGGACGTCCTGACGAGCCAGGAGGACGGGACAGCCATGCCTTCGTACGACACTCCCGAACCGATTTCCGCCCACGCCCACGTGGCCGCCGGCTCCGTTCGACTGACCGCGGGCGACCGCCCCGAGACGGTCGTCGAGGTGCTGCCCCTCGACCCCAAGAAGGACCGGGACGTGCGGGCCGCCGAGCAGGCCGAGGTGACCTTCGCCGGCGGCGTCCTGACCGTCAGGACGAAGCAGCGCGCACTGATCGGGCCCACCGGCGCCGTCGACGTGACGGTCGAACTGCCCGCCGGCTCGCACGTCGACGTGACCGGCTCCTGGACCCAGGTGCTCGGCGAGGGCCGGCTCGGCGAGGTCCGCGTCAAGACCTCCGCCGGTGACGTCCGCCTGGACACCACCGGACCGCTCAGGCTGACCGCCTCGCACGGCTCGATCACCGTCGACCGGGTCGAGGGCGCGGCCGAGATCACCACCAGCTCCGGCAGCGTGCGCGTCGGGACGGTCGAGGGACCGGCCGTGCTGAAGAACTCGCACGGCAGCACGACCGTCGGCACCGCCTTCGGCGAGCTGCGGGTGAGCGGCGCCAACGGCGACATCGACATCGCGCGGGCCGAGGGCCCGGTCACCGCCACCACCGCCCACGGCACCCTGCGGGTCGCCGAGGTCGCGAGCGGCGCCGTCCAGTTGGAGACGGCCTACGGCGCCATCGAGGTCGGCATCCGCAAGGGCACCGCCGCCTGGCTGGACGTCAGCTCCGAGCGCGGGCAGGTCCGCAACTCGCTCTCCGACGCGACGCCGCCGGAGGAGGCCGAGGACACCGTCGAGGTCCGGGCCCGGACCCGCTGGGGCAACATCGACGTCCGCCACGCCCGCCCCTGAGCCAGTCCCTACGGACGCACGGACGTGACACGGGCGGGGGGCGGGCCGGCCCCCCCCCCCGGCAAGAGGGAGAGCGGGGGGGGGGGGAA
>NZ_JBEYFP010001355.1:0-1182 GCF_040634455.1 Kitasatospora sp. NPDC007106 | reverse complement strand
GGATCCGGCGCAGGTCGCCGCGGAGCACCTCGGGGCGTACCGCGGTGCCGTCGGAGGGGACGTCCAGCAGCAGCGCGCCGTGCCGGTCGAGCACCCTGGCGGCGTCGCCGCCCTCGTGGATGATCGCGCGGAACTCGTCGGTGAGGCCGGCGTCCGCGAGGGCGCGCTGTCCGTCCTCCTCGTGGATGTCGAGCTGGCCGCCCTGGGTGCGGAACTCGGGGGAGGTGTCGGCCTCGTGGATGGTGGCGGGGATGCCGTGGACGTGCAGGACGCGCGCGAGGGTGAGGCCGCCCAGGCCCGCGCCGATGATCGTGACCGGAGTCGTCATGGTGTTCCCTTCGGAGCCGCTGTGGAACGCTGTTCCATTCCCATGTTGGAACGGCGATCCATTCATGTCAAACTGTGTTCATGGCGATCAAGAAGCAGCGGGCCGTACGGCGCACGGACGCCCTGTCGAAGGAACGGATCGTGGAGAGCGCGATCGAGATCCTCGACTCCGAGGGCGAGGGAGCGCTGACCTTCCGCGCGCTCGCGGCCCGGCTGGCCACCGGAAGCGGGGCGATCTACTGGCACGTCGCCAACAAGGACGACCTGCTGGCGGCGGCCACCAACGACGTGATCGCCCGGGTCATGGCGGACCTGCCCGGCGGCGCGCGTCCGCGGGAGGCGATCCGGGCCCTCGCGCTCGGGCTCTTCGACGCGATCGACGCACATCCCTGGGTCGGCACCCAGCTCTCCCGCGCGCCGTGGCTGGCCGCGATTCCGCAGATCTTCGAGGGCTTCGGCAGCCGGCTGGAGGGGCTCGGCGTGCCCGAGGGGGCGCAGTTCGACGCCACGTCCACGCTCGTGATCCATGTCCTCGGCGTCGCCGGACAGAATGCCGCCAACGCCCGCCTGCACGCGCACAGGACCGACCGGACGGCCTTCCTGGGCGAGATCGCCCGGCAGTGGACCCGGCTCGATCCCGCCCGGTACCCGTTCGTGCACCGGGTGGCGGCGCAGTTGCCCGAGCACGACGACCGGGAGCAGTTCCTGGCCGGCATCGACCTCATCCTGGGCGGCATCGAGGCCGCCCACATCGAGGCCGCCCACCCGGGTCCGTCCCCTCGGACCTGACGCGAACCCGAGCGGGTCGGGGGCCGGCCGAGAACCGGGTGCCGCGCGCCCGGAACGGGACGGCCG